>CAYTDH010000243.1:0-7146 GCA_964436325.1 uncultured Tangfeifania sp. | reverse complement strand
ACACCCTTATTTTGTTGGCAATAATGTAAACTGTTTTCACATGCCACGCGATGCAATCGCGCGGCAGCAGGGGTTCTCCGGGGATTTTCTGAATTCGGAGAATTCAAATGTTTGTAGAAATTGAACGGGGTGTTAGGGGTATGACTCCGGCCGGAGTCACACGTTCATCTGTGAATCATCTTTCTACAAACATGTGACCCCTCCGGGGTCGTTTTTCGTTGCGAACACAAAACCAAACCGCACCATCCCGAGCGAACCGCAACACCAAACAACAACCAAACACCGAACAACGAACACCAAACGCTAACCAACAATTGCTCAGATAGGAGGAGTGTGGGGAGAGAGAGGGGGGGGTACAAACCTTGATCACCGGGCTAAAGCCACGGTGCAAAAATCCTTTTCCAGCACCGACCAATCCGCAAACACTAAACACAGAATAACAAACAACGAACAACAAACAACGAACAACAAACAATGAACAACGAACAATCTCCCGAGCGAAGCGATACCCGCTACCTTCACACACCCCAACCATGGTAACCAAGACAACCAGGACAACCACGACAACTCCTCCCCCTCCCCGAGCGAAGCGAATCAAACGGCCACCGCAAATCGAACAAGCAACAAGCAACGAGCAACTATTGTCAGCGAAGCGAATTAAAATGCCCCCGCAACCGACAACCGACAACCGACAACCATGACAACCAGATAACCACGACAACTCCTCACTCCTCACTCCTCACTCAACCTAAAATACCCTGTCTTTTTCTCTTTGTCATACGCATTCATCCGGTACCAATTCCCAATAAAATCTTCCAGTTTACCGGGCAATTCCGTTTGAGCCTTATTCCTCGCCTGGGCTGCACTTAACGTTCCCGGGAACTCCTCTTTCATCAACGATTCAACTCCCGTCTGAAAATCCTTTTCCGTCCGGGTGATGGCGTTCTGAGGATTTTCATCATTGATGCCCAGTGAACTACAACTCAGGTATTCCCAACGCCAGCCACCATCTTCATAAAAACAAAAACCGATAATCACAATGCCTGCCTGGCTTTCGATGGTCCCATCCACCACCCCATTGTCTTCCGAGAAGCATTTCATGGTGCAAAAACCTTCCGTATTGATGGTCAGGGAAGAGGGATCAGTCCAGGTTCTTGTACCGTGGCTCACCTTCACATTATCGGAGGTGATTTCACCGTCATCGCTGATGGTGGTTCCGCTGTTGGATTGAAGCATCAGAGAGCGCCCTTTGGCAGTAAAAAGAATTTTGCCCTCCGCTTTCACCCCTGCATTGCTATCGGTTGTGAATTCACTGTCGAACCATTTTGAAGCCCCCAGGGTAGCCAGGCCGACCGCCACAGAAGCTCCGCCGGTGGGAATGGCCAGAAATCCCAAAGCCACCAAAATGGCAACATCACGGGTCCATTTAAAAGCCGCTAGCAGATCCCGGTGGTTCGCCACGGGGTCAATGCCGCCGGTCCATACCTGCACAACCCCTCCTGCAGCCCCCACAACAAATGAACTACACTCCTCATCTGTAGCAACCGAAAGGGTGTGCTCTCCCTTTGTTTTTCCCTCAACATCCAGCTTCTCGGTGGTCCATACCCAGTCGGACCCACCGTCTGCTTCCAGCAAAATGTGCTTCGAAATCGCATTGCAATACCCCGACACCACGTCAAAGTAACCAATGCCATAGGCCGATGCAGGCAGTTTGGAGCGAATGAATGAATTCATATTGGTGGCGTTTACCGCAGGTACATCCTCATAGATGGAATCCAGCACTTGTCGTTTTTCCTCATCGAGGTAATTTTCAGATATCTTAAATTCAGAATGAGGGCTGCTGTGACTGGCCGAACGGGATATGATACAGCAATCTTCCTCCTCTTCCGGGGGAGGATCTTTCTCATCCGGAGTTCCCTTTCGCTCACCTTTGGTTGGAATGGTTGGGGTACCTCCTTCAGCAGGCTCGACTGGCTTTTCATCTTTTTTTGTAAGGAGTTTGGAATCTCCGGGCAGGGCCTGTTGCATCTGAACGATAGTGGCCATCACCGAGAAACCACCCCGGCTGGCAGCCGTTACCCCCAAATCCAGCGAATAGGTACCGTCGGCCGATATGTCCTCCGGTGCGATGATAATCCCCTGCTGATTTCCTCCTTCCATTTCGATGCTGGAAGGGGTAAGGTTCGCCAATTCAAGTGGCACCTCTGTTTCCAGACCTTCCAGACCATTAACCGAAACATGAACCTGCGTTTGTTCCCCCTTGACAAGGTTCAGTTTACCGGCTGAAATGTCGAGATCAAGAACATTCACCTCCTCTTCCATCGTAAAATCATCCTCCCTCAATTCCACATCCACCGGACCGGAAATCTCTTCGGGAGTTTCAAAAAACAGTTCTCCGGGGGATTCGGCCAGTACCTCCGCTTCGGTATTGCCGATTTCCAGGGCCGAAGTCGTAAAATCGCCGTCGAAATGCCCGGTTATCCGCTCCGGTTCTCCGGCCCGCAGATAAGAAGGTACGGCAAAATCGTTCTCCGTTAAAACAGCGGGAACGGAAAGATCTCTGGGCATGGGACTGGCGGGCACCGGGACCTCCCCTACCACCTTCTGCCTGGAGTCTTTAAGCAAAAACCTGACCCCCGTTTCGGCAATGGTCTCCGGAAGAATCCAGCTTCCCTTTTGATTTTTTACCGGTTGGGCTTTTTTCTTTTGGGTAGGGGAATCTTTCTCTTCAATCTCGATGACATACCCATTCAAAACATTTCGGTTTTTGGTCTTTTGCCGCTCATTTTTCCCTTTTGGCTGACTGATGACAGTCCCTGAAATGACATCCCCGGCATGAATGGTTGAGGGAAGGGTCACTTCCACCTCCCCGTTTTTGGTTTCAAATTTAACGGTCCTTAATCCGTTGTTTTCTTTGCCTTCATTTGATTCTTGCTGAGCCCCCAGCGGATGGGAAGCAACAGCCAAAATACAAAATAAGACCACGAAGGGGTAAATCCTGTTTCTCATTTGAAGTTATTTTAGATTAAAAAATTATCTATGAACCATGCCTCTCATAAGGCAAGTTTCCCGGATTTTTTACCTTCGTATGAATCAATTTAATTAAGATGGCTCAACGCCCTTCCTTCCCACCAAAAGCCAATCATGAAAACGTCCTTTCCATAAAATTAATAAAAGTTCAAGTCAGAGACAATGTTGTGAAACATCTTTCCAATTCATTGCCAAAGCAAGTGGAGTTGAAACAGGAGGACTTTCCTAACCTGAACTATTCATAAATTTTAAATAATATGAATAAAGTTCATCCGGCCGGCCGGCGGACCGACTTAGATGAAGTTAAACTTTTAGAAAAAGTTTTACTGAATCTTAGTCGCTGTCGGAGACAGGAATAATTCTTGAATTATTCGGGCTAAGTCCGACATCTCTCCGTAGCAGAAAAAATCCCCCTTTTTTGGGGAAATTAGACCGGGTGGACGGAATTCCATTTTCAAAACCAAAAAAGGAAATGACCATAATCCTTGGGGAAAAATGAAACAATCGGTACTTTCGTTCCGGAAATAAAAATATAAAACTGAAAAGCATGAACCTACTTCAAAAATCACTGATTGGAACGCTTGCGCTGGGAGGCGGAATAGCAGCCCCAACCAGCGCACAGCCAGCAAATAAACCCAACGTTATCCTCATTTACACCGACGACCAGGGAGCCATCGATCTGAACAGCTATGGCGCCAAAGACCTGGTGACTCCTCACATGGACGATATTGTGAACAGCGGGATTAAATTCACCCAGTTCTACGGAGCACCCATTTGCTCCCCTTCACGGGCAGGCCTGCTCACCGGCAAGACCCCCCAGCGGGCAGGCGTTCCGGGAAATGTGAGTCCCCGGACGGTAAAAGCGGGAATGCCCACCGAACAATACACCATTGCTGAAATGTTCAAGGATGCCGGTTATCAAACCGCCCACATCGGCAAATGGCACCTGGGGCACGGTGAGGATAAGCAGCCCAACGCCCAGGGCTTTGATTACTCCTTCGGCCATTTCGTGGGTTGCATCGACAACTATTCGCATTTCTTTTACTGGAACGGTCCCAACCGGCACGACCTCTACCGCAATGGTGAAGAAGTGCACTATCCGGGCGAGTATTTTCCCGATCTGATGGTCCGGGAAGCTTCCGGTTTCCTCGATAAAAATACGGACAAGCCGTTTTTCATGTATTTCGCCCTGAACACCCCCCATTATCCTTACCAGGGAACGCCGGAATGGCTCGGATACTACCAGGAAAAAGGGGTGGAATATCCCCGCGACTTATATGCTGCCTTTATTTCCACCCAGGACGAAAAAATCGGTGAACTCATGCAAAAACTCGAAAGCCTCGGAATCCGCGAAAATACCATTGTCATTTTTCAGTCAGACAATGGCTATTCCACCGAAGAACGGGCCCATTTCGGAGGCGGTAGCGCAGGCATATTTCGGGGTTCGAAGTTCAGCCTTTTTGAAGGAGGAATCCGCGTCCCGGCGGCCATTAGCTGGCCTGCAGGATTAAAAGCGGGAGAAGTGCGCGATCAACTGGCCGTGAATGGCGACTGGATGCCCACTTTGGCGGACCTGTGTGGCATCGACCTCGACACCCGTGACCTGGATGGGAAAAGCCTGTTGCCCGTCATTGAAGATAAAAATGCCCCCAGCAGGCACGCTTCGGGCTTTTGCTGGAAAAACGGAAAACACTGGGCAGCACGCCAGGGAGACTGGAAGCTCCTCGGTAATCCTGCGGTCCGCGGCGTAGAGTTTGCCCCCGAAGATTCGCTGTTCCTGGTGAACCTCGGGGATGATCCACGGGAAATGGAGAACCTGACGGAAGAATATCCGGAAAAGGTAGAAGAGTTAAAAAACCAATACGAAAAGTGGCTGCTGAGGAATTCACCCAATTAATTCACCATCTGCTAAAAAACGGGTGGTTCCTCCAAAATCCCTTTTAGGAGAAACCACCCGCAATAGTCTTCGATGCATCCCAACACCCCTGCATCATTCATGGTAAGCCGGTTCGCAAAGTGGTTCCTCACCGGATAATCAACTGCCGGGTTTGAAGGCCTCCTGAGCCATGCAACACAAAAATGTAGCTTCCGGGAGGAAGATCCAGGGATATTTCCGGATTGGACCCTTCGATGAATCCCTCTTTCACCCACCTTCCAGCAGCAGAAAAAACAGTATAGCCCAGGCTTTTATCCACACCTTCAACCGTTATTCTTCCCGACGTGGGATTGGGATAAATCCGGAATTCATTTTTTTTTATCGCTGGAACTAAGGTGGCCGTAATCTGTGTGGAATCTGCTGCTACCAAAACAGAAGTACGCTCCGCTTTCAGGTACATCGTTTCAAAACGCCTGATATCCTCATCGGCTTCGGAGTGCTCAAACAACTCCTGCACCCAGCTTTCGGGGACCGTCTCGTAATGCAGGGCCACTTTCACGCTCAGCGAAGCAGCTTTTGGAGCATAGGCAAAGGCATAAATGATCGATTCACTACCCTCTCCTGAAAAATAATCGGCATCCCCTACAGCCTCTCCAACCACTTTAACCGTATCGTAATTGCTGTGGTTCTGCTGAAATCCTTCCGGCACAATGCGGTTATCCTTCAGCGGTTCATACGCCCTTTCCAGAACAGTGGTAACCTCGTTTTCGGTATTTCCCATGACAAACTCATAAATCTGAATGTCCGAATCATCATAAATAACCTGGTGATGGGGCTCAAAACGGTCTTCATCAAAGTCCACAAGAGGAGAAGCCCCCTTTTTACCGGAATGGAAAAGGGTGTCCTCACCCTCCGTAACCATAAACTCCAGGTAAGCCCTGCGGCTCGGAAAACCGGTGGGGAATTTATGCCCTGCCATGTTTTTCAGGCTAACGTTAACAAACATGGAATCATTCCGGTGTTCGATTGTTTCAATATTCAAATCGATGGTGCCCTCCGTAAGCAAACGCCGGGTTCTTTGAATCGTTTCATCGAACAAAGCTGTTCCCGAATTCAACTCCAGCTCATCATGGTTTTCTTTGAGAAGGGTCAGCATAAAAACATTCCCTCCGGTAAAATCATGAATACCAAACGGTTGTCTTGCTGTAACATAACCCGGCCGGCTGCTGATTTTCACCGCATCATCAATGCGAGGCATATGGCATGTCTCGCAGGATACATTCTGGTTCCCATAGCTGGAGTTCTCCCATTCCTGGTAAATGGCCTGCTCCACAAAATCTTCCCCGGTAAAGTTGCCATCATCATCCACCGAGTGAGTGACAAGGGTATGACACGAACCGCATAACCTCGACTCATTAATCTTTTCGTCATAAACAGGGGTATATCCTGAATTCATTTGCATTTGATGGGTAATCGGATTTTCATAAGGTCCGTAAATCTCTTTTGAAGCATTGATGCCAAAGTTTCCTGAAAACGAAGGAGAAGAAAAATCGTTGATTTGATGGCAAAGGGTGCATGAAATCCCATCCTTTCCCATAGGATCATCATGTAAATGCTCCAGGGTGTATTCCTCTTCACCAGCGAGCAGCGCATTCACCATCCCCATCGGAGCATGGCAGCGGGTACACACATTCTCCAGTGCCTCTTTGTGCGCAGGATTCTCAATGCCTTCATGTTTCACTTTTGCTTTCCAGAAAGGATCTTTTGACGAATTAGCCAGCATCGTGCTCCTCCAGCGGGCAACGGGCGAAACATCGTTTCCGGCCTGGTCACGCAAAGCAAAATCGCTCGTGTTATGACACATCACGCAAACCCCCGACGCCGAAAACCATTCATTGGAACTGACCGGGAGCTCCTGTGCATTCAGAAAGCCCCCAAAAAAAGAAGAACAACGGCAACGATAAAAAAAGGAAAGAAAGACCTTTTCATGATTTCAATTTTTATGAATACAGATCTTTAGACACCCATTTAACCAAAAACTTTCGGCCTTAATTGATAATTTGCGACCTGCAAACTGGAAATTTTACAAAAAACGCAACTACAAATACATAAAACACCATCCGCCCCCCTAAACCACGACAACAACGACAACCTTTTCTTCCAATCATATTCGTATTCATTTGTGAAATTCGTGGCTAAACCATTATTTGCCGCCAGGCAAATTCATCATGAAAAATCAT
>CAYTDH010000242.1:0-7147 GCA_964436325.1 uncultured Tangfeifania sp. | reverse complement strand
GACCGATTGTAAACCATTAAAGATTAATGCGTTTACCGAATTTGGCGGTAATAGAAAAATTTTGGGTAAACTCTCGAAATGACAGTCCTTTTGACGATGACAGGAAAACTCCATTGTCATTCCTTCATAATTACCTAATCAAATGAGGTATTCTACTCTACCAGTTTATTTTTCACCCACTTTTCCAGCCAGCGGTCTTGTTCCCACAGAACATGCAATACCGATTCGCGGGCGGCATAACCATGGCTTTCTTTGGGTAAAAAGACCAGCCGGGCATGGGCACCGAGTCCTTTGAGCGCGTTGAAATACCGTTCGCTTTGAAGGGGATAGGTACCTGAATTGTTATCCGCTTCCCCATGAATGAGCAGGATGGGCGTTTTCATTTTATCGGCATGCATGAAGGGCGACATGTTGTAGTACACCTCCGGCGCCTCCCAGTAGGTACGTTCTTCGCTCTGGAAACCAAAAGGAGTGAGAGTCCGGTTGTAGGCACCGCTCCGGGCAATTCCTGCGGCAAACAGATCGGAGTGGGATAGGAGGTTGGCGGTCATGAACGCCCCGTAAGAGTGACCGCCAACGGCTACCCTGTTGCGGTCGATGAATCCAAGTTCATCAACAGCATCGATGGCTGCTTTGGCATTGGCTACCAACTGCTCACGAAATGTATCGTTGGGCTCTTCGTCGCCTTCCCCGATAATAGGGAAAGCGGCTCCGTCGAGAATGGCATACCCGCGGGTGACCCAGAAAACCGGAGAGCCATACCAGGGAGAGGTAAACTGATGGGGAGAGGTTGTTACCTGGCCTGCTGTGGCGGCGTCTTTATATTCACGGGGATAAGCCCATAAAATCATCGGTAGTTTTTCTTTTTTCTGCATGTCGTAATCCGCCGGAAGGTAGAGAGTTCCGGAAAGTTCTACCCCGTCATCGCGCTTGTAAGTTATCAATTCTTTGTGGACACCGCGGAGGCTTTCATAAGGATTTTTGAAAAAGGTAATCTGCTGCGGCGCTTTTCTGTTTTTGATGTTCCGGATGTAATAATTTGGGAAAACTGTATCTGCCTCAACCCGGGTGAGGAGGATGCCTTTATCCGCATGAATGACTTCTGTAATTTGCTCAAGCGTTTTTTCGCCATCGGCCCGCCATAACTCTTCAATTTTTTTGGTTTCGAGGTCCATCTTTCGAAAGAAGGGACGCATGCCTTCGGGGGAATAACCTCTGCCGGTGAGGTACAAAGCGTTATCTTCTTTCACAAGGATGTTTTCGTCCCATTCGTTTTTTTGGGTAACGAAAGAGCCCGGGTCCTTGTAATTGTCCTGATAATTCAAATCGAAGAGAATTTCAGGTGTTTCATTTTCCTCAGAAGGATTAAACAGGTAGGTTTTGGCATTCCGTGTATTCCACCAGCGGTCATAGGCAATGGCGGTTTCATCATCTCCCCAGGTAATTCCGCCATATCGCTGAATCGTTTTTATGAGCGGTTTGGGCGGGCCATCAAAAGGAGCTTCCAGGAGAAAGACCTGATCGCGGTAATCCACTTCTTTGGCAGGATTCCCTTCATCCAGGGCTTCCACATAATAAATTTCAGCGGGTTTATCATTTCGCCAGTTGATGTTCCGCATCCCTTTCCGTGTTGCCATAAATCCTTTGGGAAGGTCTTCCAGAAGAGGGGACTCATTTATAACCTGAACTTTCCGGCCGCTTTTGTCGAAAACAGTTGTTATCGAGGGAAACCGGTAGTAGGGAACCAGGTAGGAAAAAGGTTTGCGGATAGCGGTAACAATAACATATTCTTCGTTGGGAGAGATGTCGAAGCCCGAATGCATTGCGGCGTCTTTCCACTTTGATTTCGTTCCGTTGAGGTGGACTTTAAAAATGGCAGAGCGGGCCAGTTGTTCAAAGTTAAATTCATCGGTTTTGTCTTCCAGCAAATCCTGGTAAGTTCTGTTCTGGGCTTTTTCTCCCTGACTGACGGATATCCGCGGACCGGCGGGGATGGCTTCCGATTTATCGATAAGGGCCTGCCGGTCTTCGGGAATCATCTTCACCAGAAAGCTTTCACCCTGCTCGATCCAGAAGAAAGGGCGCCCCATATTGGCATTCAGGTTTCCATCCGTCAATTTGCGACACCGGGCTGATTCGATATCGAGCACCCATAATTCTACTCCGCTTGCTGTGGTATGGGTGAAGGCCATTTTCGACTGGTCGGGAGACCACGAAAAGTAGGAAAGCCTTGGATTTTCGGGAAGCCCCTGCACATCAGTCGCTTCCTTTTCGCCTACTTTCATTAAAGAGAGGTGGTTGTAAAAGGTGGTCCGGCTGCCGATATTGGTTACAGGATTAATGCGAAGGCCTGCCAGGCGCATCTCTTTTTCGGAGAGTTCACGGATGCTTTTGTATTTATCCCGGCGGATAAGTACCATGTTTTCGGTTTTATCGTCGACAAGAACGGCAGGAGGCTGTGGTGCATCGGCCAGTTCGAGAATCTCGCGTGGTGGTTTTTGATAGGTGAGTTCAACCTGGGCGTTGGCCAATCCAAAAGCCATCATGAACCCTGCAATAAGGAGTGTTTTTTTTATCATCAGTTATTCTATTTATTGTTTAACAAGTTGGTTGTCAAGATAAACGTGGGTTTTTGAACGGACAATGTCCACATCCCTGTCTCCATCCAAATTCCCGTCTGTGTCGAGGTCAACCAGGGCAGCCTGTCCCATCTGGTCGCCATAATCTCCGATTTTATGGAATATAAATTCCGGAATCTGGGAATACAAAGGACCTGAAAGAGATATTAAAATAACAAATGCCTGGAATTTCTTCATAAACAGGATAAATTATTTCCGGTAAATGTAGAAAAATAACAACAATTAGGGAAACAAAGTTTTAAGACGCTTCAAATTTTTTCAAAACTAAACAACCCGTTTACCGAAAGGGGAGAGGGCCAGGGAGACCATATTGAAATGTTGTTTGGCCCAGGGAATCCCAATGATGGTAATTCCGAGAAGGGCTCCGAAAAGGAGATGGGTCAGGGCAATCCATATTCCCCCAATAATGAGCCAGAGAATATTCATGATGGTGGAGAGGCATCCGGGAGCATAATCCATGTATTCGAACCGCTGGTTGAACGGCCAAAGGGCAAAAACGGCCAGTTTGAAGGACTGTATACCAAAAGGAATGCCCACAATGGTAACACAAAGGGCAATGCCGGCAGTTACATATTCTAAAAAGATTGCAAAACCGCCGAAGATGAGCCAGATAATATTCCCTAAAATCTTCATTCCTGATATCTTTAGAAAAGTTAACCTAATTAATCTTTACTATGTCAAATTAACTAAAAAAAACTTAAAAAACAAATGAAGCACAATCTTAGGTGAAAATGCAGGAGACTGATCATGTTTTTATAAGTTTGTAGTTTTAAATCAAACAATATGCATGAAGCTTTTACCTTAACGACACCGGCCTTGTTGTTTTCTGCGATTTCCTTGATTCTGCTGGCGTATACCAATCGTTTCATTGCTTATACCGGAGTGGTCCGCAACCTTTACAGGCAGTACCAGGATAATCCAACTTCAGTTATTAAAGGACAGATTTATAATCTTCGCAAGCGGTTGTATCTTATCCGCACCATGCAGATTATTGGCGTAGCTAGTTTGTTTTTATGCGTTGTGACCATGTTTCTTATTTTTATAGGCTCTCCATTGGTTGCCGCCTATATTTTTGGTCTAGCCCTGCTCATGCTTTGTGCTTCGCTGGCTATCTCCATTCATGAAATTCAGATATCTGTAAAAGCACTGGAACTGCATTTGAGCAACATGGAAAAAACAGATTGATTTTGATCCTTGCCCTTTACTCATAAAATCAACATGCTTTTTTTATCAGGAATCGCTGATTTTTCTATGTTTGTGTTTTATGTGAAAAACAAAAGCAGAATAAAAGATGGCAAAAAAAATCCGACCACTTACTTCGGTGCTGGTGAAACCTGCGGGCCCCGACTGCAACCTGGATTGCACCTATTGTTTTTATCTTGAAAAATCGGAGCTTTTCCCTGAAACAGACCGTCACCGTATGAGTGCAGAAGTGCAGGAAGAGTTGATTCGCCAGGTGATGCAACAATCGGGTGATTCGGTTTCCATTGCGTGGCAAGGCGGAGAGCCCACATTGATGGGGCTCGATTTTTATAAGCGGGCTGTTGAACTGGAGATGAAATATGGTCACGGCCAATCGGTGGGTAACGGATTGCAGACCAACGGCACGCTTTTGAATGAAGAGTGGGCTTCCTTTCTGAAAAAATACGACTGGCTGGTGGGGTTGTCGCTCGACGGCCCGGCTCATATCCATAACCGTTACCGTAAAGACAGGGGAGGGCATGATACCCACAAAAAGGTGGAAGAAAATGCCTTGATGCTGCTTGAAAATGGTGTTGCTGTTAATGTGCTGGCCACCCTTACCGATTATTCGGTGCAGTTTCCGGAGGAAACTTATTCCTATTTTAAATCCCTGGGCTTAAACTGGATGCAGTTTATTCCCATTGTTGAACCCGACCCGGAAGACCCATCAAAAGCGGCATCTTTTTCTGTTTCCGCGGAAGATTACGGAAAGTTCCTGGTGAAGGTATTTGATTTGTGGCTGGCGGATTTTGAAAATGGACAACCCACTACGCATATCCGTCATTTCGATTCGGTATTTTACGCTTATGTGGGGCTGGAACCTCCGGAATGCACCATGATGAAAGAGTGTGGCCCTTATGTGGCCGTGGAGCACAATGGCAATGTGTATAGTTGCGACTTTTTTGTGGAACCCAAATGGAAACTGGGAAATATTATGCATCACCGCATCACCGCCATGCTCAACTCCAAAAAGCAACAGACTTTTGGTGCGGCCAAGGCTGTTTTGCCCGGGGAGTGCCGCCGCTGTCCGTGGCTGACCAAATGTTATGGGGGCTGCACCAAGGACCGGATAAAAGACCCGCGCGATAAGCGCAAGCCGCGGTTTTGTAAATCCTATAAACTGTTTTTTGCGCATGCCGACAAAACGCTGAAACAACTGGCTGAAGACTGGAAGCAGGAGCAGCGCGATATGCAGGAGCGGCAACAGACCGGAGGAACCTATAATGCGTTTAAGGATTTTATGGGATAGAATTGATAAATTGATAAATTGGTAAATTGAGAAATTGATAAATTGGTAAATTGTGAAATTGAGAAATTGTGGAATTGTGGAATTGTGACGTGGATTTTTATGGTTGATTAGGATTTTTTTGATGAAAAAGATGTTGTAGGGACGCAAGATTTTGCGTCCACATTGAATTTTATATGTAGATGTTGAATATTGATATAATTTTTTTTTGGGATGATTTTATTTTGGATGGTTGTTTTTTTTGGATAACTTTTTTAGTTTTACAAGCATAAACCAATAATGAAATTTGTTTGAACACACGACCCCAAATAACTCTGAAAAGAGGAGTTCATAAAAACCGAAGCATCATCAGGATTGAATTTCCTTACAACGAGAAAGTGGTTGATTCCTTGAAAAAAGCGACATTAGCCAAATGGAGTCAGTCGATGGGATGCTGGTATATTCCGGAGGGCGATTTTAACCTTGGCAGTTTTTTTACGGCGATGAAGTCAGTGGGGTATATTGATTATTCGGCATTGAAAAACAGAAGTTTTCAGCAATCACAAGAGCATACCAGAAGAAAATATAGTCCTGTTTCGATGAAAAAACGAATTTCGCCTGAAACCTCTAAAAAGATTGATGATTTTAAAGTTTGGCTGGAACAGGGTCGCTATGGTGAAAATACGGTAAAAACATATATTCATCAGCTTGGTATTTTTTTCGGATACTATTCAGGCTGGAATCCGCAAGATATAACCACGCAGGAAGTTACTGCATTCAACAGTGAATTTATAATGCGCAATAACCTGAGCGCCACGTTTCAAAACCAGACCATAAGCGCGCTGAAAAAATTTTACAGTTACAAATATAACCGCAATCTGGAGGCCGAGAATTTAGAGCGGCCAAGAAAATCACATGCTTTACCCAAAGTGATGGATAAAAGAGACTTGAAAAAGTTTTTTGAAAGCATTAAAAATACCAAACACAAAATGGCTTTTGAAACGATTTACGCATATGGTTTACGACGGGGCGAATTGCTAAACTTGAAATTACAACACATCAATACCAGGCGCGGAATGATTTCTATTATCAATTCGAAAGGTAAAAAGGACCGTTCGCTACCCATAAGTAAACGATGGCTTGAAAAAGTTAGAGAATACTACCATGCATATAAACCTGAAATCTATTTTATTGAAGGACAATATCCGGGGAAAAGCCTTACAGCCGGAAGTTTACAGAAAGTTTTTGAACGTGCCCTTGCTGACAGTAGAATAAACAAACCCTATACGATTCATTGCCTGAGGCACAGTTTTGCAACCCATTTGCTTGAAAATGGTACTGATTTAAGATACATTCAGGAGTTGCTGGGACACAAATCCTCGAAGACAACAGAGATTTATACCCATGTAAGCAAAGAGAGTTTAAAAAACATAAAAAACCCGTTCGATGAACTATAAATATAAAATAAGAAAGGTTGACAATATTTCCGCTATAAAGAAATATTATATAGCTTTGGATCACAGACAACATAGTTATGCGTAATTTAAGGACAAGACATTTTAATACTAACAATTAAAACCAAATAATTATGGAAATTAAAGTTAATGACAGAGACAAATTGTATTTGATTTCTTCAATCGTAGGCTTTATAGCTTTCTTCTTACCTTGGGTAGGAGGTGGATTTATTGGACAACATAGCGGTTATGACCTTTTAGATTATGGTCAACAAATGGGTGCAGACAAATCTTGGTTTTTAATCCTGCTGCCTGCTTCTTTTTTTATTATTTCATTATCTAAATTAGGAATTATAAAAAACATTAACCCTTCATTAGTTAAAATTGTTGAAATAATTCCAATTGCATTGATTTTGTTTTCTTTTGCCAAATTGACGGATTCGCTTGGGATTAAATTAGAAGATTTGGGGGAAATGGATAGCGATTTCCTTCAAATTTTTAAAATTGGATTTTACTTAACTCTTTTAGCAAGTATAATTGTTGTATTCGCCCCTATTAATAAGACTGTTACAAGTGTTTCTTCAAGT
>CAYTDH010000241.1:0-7168 GCA_964436325.1 uncultured Tangfeifania sp. | reverse complement strand
CAGAGATGGATTTCAGGTTTGAAGAGCACCCGCTTAAAAAGGACGGTCGCAGGGTTGCAGTTTCCTCTTCCGATAATTCTTTTTCGGTTTCCATTAAGGGAAATTGGTACAGATTTCTCCAAATGTCTCTGTTGGTGCGTTTCTCGAGCCAGGTATAATCTTCGTTTTCGATAAAATAGTAAAAGAAATAGCGAATGCGTTGTTTGGTTTTTTGGGCTTTTACGGGGAAAAGGCCAACCTTCTTGTGGGCGAAGGCGTAACATGAATCTGAAAGCGGACATGCATTGCAATCGGGGTTCCGGGGGATACACTGCAATGCCCCGAATTCCATAAGGGCCTGGTTATGAATTCCCGGATTCGTTTCAGGAAGCACTTCTGCGGCAATTTGGGTAAACCGCTTTTTACCTTCTCCGGTTTGGGGCGATGAAGAAATTCCAAAATACCGGGAAAGGACGCGGTAAACATTTCCATCCAGCGCGGGAAAAGGAAGTCCGAAAGCAATGGATGCAATGGCTGCTGTGGTGTAAGGGCCAATTCCTTTCAGGGCTGAAATTTTTTCATAAGTATCCGGAAATTGACCTCCCAGCTTTTCAGCGATATACCGGGCTGTAAAATGCAGGTTTCGCGCTCTTGAATAGTATCCCAGTCCCTGCCAGAGTTTCAGAACTTCGTCTTCAGCGGCTTCAGCAAGGCGGTGCACTGTGGGAAACCTTTCCGTAAATTTGAGGTAATAGTGGAGGCCCTGATCGACACGGGTTTGCTGGAGAATGATCTCCGAGAGCCATATCTTGTAGGGATCATCTGTTTTCCGCCAGGGTAAATCCCGTTTATTTTTTCTGTACCACGCGTGAATATTTGCTGAAAATGGATTCATCTTTCTTTCTTCTATTCGATATCTTTCACCCTTTGCAAAAATAATTTAATTAAAATGCTTTTGGGTTCTTAAATTATTTTTATTTTTGCACACCAGTTTAATCCGATTAATTTATTGAAAACTAAATATTTTAAGAGATGACAAAGGCAGATATTGTAAATGAAATTTCAAAAAACACAGGAATTGAAAAAGTAACTGTTCAAAAAACAGTTGAAGCATTCATGGAAACTGTTAAGGATTCATTGGAAAATGGAAAGAATGTATACTGCAGAGGCTTTGGAAGCTTTGTTGTAAAAAGAAGAGCAGAGAAAACTGCCCGCAATATTTCAAAGAATACCACAATCATTATTCCGGCACATAATATTCCATCCTTTAAACCGGCCAAATCGTTTGTAGCGAAAGTAAAAAACAACGTTAAGTAAAAAATTAAAGTTATGCCAAGCGGAAAAAAGAGAAAAAGACATAAAATGGCAACCCACAAGCGCAAAAAAAGATTGCGCAAGAATCGTCATAAGAAGAGAAAATAGGTATTTACAGTTCATTTGTTCAATAAACAGTTTAAACCTCAGGCAAATGCTTCAGGTTTAAACTGTTATTGTAGTATAATAAGTAAATTTAACAGTATTAATATTTAGGTTGTGAGTAGTGATTTAATTATAGACGTCACTCCATCCGAAGTTGTAATAGCATTACAGGAAAATAAAAGACTTGTTGAATTAGCCAGGGAAAAGAGCGGGGCCAAATTTGCCGTTGGTGACATTTACCTTGGAAAGGTGAAGAAAATAATGCCCAGTTTGAATGCTGCTTTCATCGATGTTGGATACGATAAAGATGCATTTTTACATTATTTGGATATGGGGCCCCAGTTTTCCACACTGAATAAGTTTTTAAAGATTGTTTCTTCGCGGAAAAATAAGATTAATTCCATTTCCCGGATTCATTCCAACCCAGACATAAACAAGGAGGGTAGGATTACCGAAATACTGAAAGCAGGCCAGAAGATATTGGTTCAGGTTGCAAAAGAACCGATTTCCACCAAAGGGCCACGGCTTACTTCCGAAATATCAATTGCAGGAAGATATATGGTTCTTATGCCCTTCAGCGAAAAGGTTTCTGTTTCGCAGAAGATTAGAACCAACGAAGAGAAGAGCCGTTTAAAAAAGCTTGTTCAAAGCATCAAGCCCCGGAAGTACGGAGTCATTGTTAGAACAGCAGCAGAAGGAAAGAAGGTTGCCGATCTTGATCAGGAGCTTCGGGGGCTGGTAGATAAGTGGGAAACCACTTTTCATAAATTGAAACGGGCCTCTGCCCCTTCGCTGATTATCGGGGAAATCGGCAGGACTACCGCCCTGTTGCGCGACATATATAATCCCAATTTCAATAGCATCATTGTCAATGACCCTTCGGTTTGTAACGAGATTACCGATTATATTGGAAGTATTCAGTCCGATAAAAAGAAGATTGTTAAGCTTTACAAGGGCAATCGCCCCATCTTTGAACATTACGGCATCGAAAAGCAAATAAAAGCTTCATTTGGGAAAACCGTATCATTCAAAAATGGCGCCTACCTCATTGTGGAACATACCGAAGCTTTCCATGTTATTGATGTGAATAGCGGAAACAGGGCCAAAGCTGGGGGTGATCAGGAAACCAATGCCCTGGAGGTAAACCTTGCTGCCTGCGATGAAGTTGCACGGCAGCTCCGGCTGAGGGATATGGGTGGAATCATTGTGATTGATTTTATTGATATGCATGTTGCATCGAACCGCCAGAAGGTTTACGAGCACATGAGAAATGTAATGGCCAATGACCGGACAAAGCATAATATCTTGCCTCTGAGTAAGTTCTGTCTAATGCAAATTACCCGGCAAAGGGTGCGTCCCGAAGAAATTATTGATACTGCCGAAAAATGCCCCACCTGCCAGGGAACCGGTAAAATAATGCCTTCTGTGTTGCTTGTGGATGATCTTGACAGTAAAGTGAAGTATATTTTTAAAGATTTGAATAAAAAGAAAATTTTGCTCAAAGTGCATCCTTATATTGCAGCTTACCTGACGAAAGGAATACAGAGTTACCGCAATCAATGGCTTTTTAAATTTCTTAAATGGGTGAAAGTTGAGGCCAATGGCTCGTATGCCTTAATGGAATATCACTTTTTTGATGAGAATCACGAAGAAATTATTTTATAACTGAACCAACAAGCCGGATGAAAAATTGTCCGGCTTTTTTTTGGGCATGCTTGTTGTGTCAGAAAGAATTTTGTATCTCGACCCTTAAATTGATTTAGGAAACAATCAAAAAAGATGATTGTTATATTGAAATATTTACATTTGTATATGTTTTTAAATGCATAAATTTTATCACAGAACTATGAAGAAACTTACGCTAATCGTAACATTTTATTTTATTGCATTCATGGCCGCTGCACAAATCATTGAACCGATAAAATGGTCCTTTGATTCGAAGCAGGATGGAAAAGAGGTTGAACTGATTTTTAATGCCACCATCGATGAGGGGTGGCATCTTTACGATACCTATCTTCCCGAGGGGGGGCCTATAGCCACTTCGGTAGTATTCGATGATTCTACCCGTTTTGAATTTATTGGGGAGTTGGAAAAGGAGCCGCAGCCGGTGGAAAAATTTGACAAAACTTTCCAGATGGATTTGAGGTACTTCAGCAATGAGGCTGTGCTGACCCAGAAAATCCGCTTAACCTCGGATGACCCGGTTGAGATTAGCGGGTATGTTTTGTTTATGGGGTGTGATGATGAGACCTGTTTGCCACCTAACGAAGCGGAATTTTCGTTTACGTTTAACAATGATGGAGGTAAGGAAGTGGCCGGTTCCACGGGAGAGTCGGAGTCTTCTCAAACCACACCCACCTCAAAAACCACATCCGGCTCAAATACCGGTCAGACATTATGGGTATTCATTCTTATCTCTGCACTTGCTGGATTTGCAGCTATTTTAACGCCCTGTGTTTTTCCGATGATTCCCATGACGGTTTCATTCTTTATGCGGGGGAGTGAGGATCGGGGAAAGGCGATACGAAGCGGTTTATTCTTTGGATTTTCCATATTGATGATTTTTACCCTTCTCGGTGCTCTCTTTTCTTTTGGTATTTTCGGGCCAAATGTGGGGAATATTCTCAGTACTCATTGGATACCCAACTTGTTGTTTTTTCTTTTATTTTTAGTTTTCGCCATCTCCTTTTTTGGCGCTTTTGAAATTGTTTTACCCAACAGCCTGGTAAATAAAACCGATTCAAAAGCCGAGCAGGGCGGATTTGTGGGTGCTTTTTTCATGGCATTAACAACAGTTATTGTTTCATTTTCCTGTACGGGGCCCTTCATTGGTGCCCTTATTATTGAGGCTGTTCAGGATGGAGGAATGCGTCCTCTGTACGGTATGTTCTTCTTTGGACTTGCATTTGCCGCTCCCTTTACACTGCTTGCCATCTTCCCTTCAGCGCTCAACAAATTGCCCAAATCTGGAGGATGGCTGAATGCCATTAAAGTGGTATTTGCTTTCATCTTATTGGCTTTTGGGTTGAAGTTTTTAAGTAACATCGATCAGGTTTACGGATTGCAACTCATCAGTCGCGAACTTTATCTTTCCATCTGGATTGTCCTTTTCTTCCTTCTGGGAATGTATTTTTTAGGGAAAATAAAATTTTCGCATGACAGCGATTTGCCCTATTTGGGAATTGGGCGGCTTTTTCTTTCCATCGTCACATTTTCGTTTGTCGTTTATCTTTTTACCGGATTGCTGGGATCGCCGTTGAGTCCAATTTCCGGATTGCTGCCTCCCCAAAGCGCAGGGAATACTTATATGACAGCAAGCACTACGGGCACCTCTTCTGTGCAAAATGAACTTTGCGGACCTGCAAAATACAGTGATAAATTGCATCTCCCTCATGGATTGAATGGTTATTTTGATTTTAAACAAGGGATGGCATGTGCAGAAGAGCAGGAAAAGCCCGCTTTTGTGGTTTTTAAAGGCCATGCCTGTGCCAATTGTAAGAAAATGGAAAACTCTGTTTGGGCCAATCCGCGGGCTATGGAGCTCTTGTCGGAGAAATTTGTAATCATTGCCCTGTATACCGATGACCGCACCAGCCTTCCTGAATCGGAGTGGATTACCTCAACAAGGGACGGGAAAGTGAAAAAGACTATGGGAAAGAAAAATCTTGATTTTCTGATTACGGATTATTCCACCAATAGTATTCCTTACCATGTTATTATTGAACCCGATGGAGACGAGCATAGGTTAGGCGTTACTTTTGAGGATGAAGAATTCATTTCTTTTCTGGAAAAAGGTCTCGAATAATCCCAAAATATTATTTGGCAAAAACCCCGGCTGCCGCGGCCGGGGTTTTTTATTATCATTTTTTAACAATTCAGGCTCCGGAAGGCCATTTGAATTAAATATCTTTAAATGGAAAAACGAGGAGGCTAAAATGGATTCTTCCGACTGGTTATTTTGGAACGTTGACACTCAAATCGATTTTGTCTATCCGCGAGGTAAGCTCTATGTTGTTGGTGCTGAAGATTTAAGACCCCAATGGAAGAAGCTGACTGAACTGGCCAGGGAAAAACTGATTCCGGTAGTCAATACCGCGGACTACCACTTTGCCAATTCTGCTGAAATTGATTCCTCCCCCGATTATGAGAATACCTTCCCGGAGCATTGTATGGCTGAAACCCGGGGGGCAGATTTTATTAAGGAAACCGACCCGGAGGATCCTGTTATTTTTGACTGGGACAAGGAATACCTGATTACCCCTGAATTGTTCGATGTGGAAAAATGCCGGAATTTTATAATCCGGAAAGATGCATTCGATGTTTTCTCGGGAAATCCGCTGACTGAAATGATTTTGAAACACCTAAACCCTCAAAACGTTGTGGTTTATGGGGTTACAACGAATATTTGTGTGGATGCCGCTGTTAAAGGATTAATCCGGCGGGTCAAAAATGTGTATGTAATCGAAGATGCCGTAAAAGAGTTGCCTGAACTTCCATTGCCTTTTGACGAATGGGAGAAGAAGGGGGTTGAAATAATCCCATTAAACCGACTTGAGAAAATGATGGCATAACGGGTTTAAGTCTTTCCTTTCTTTTTTTGATTAAGGTAATGCTCCTCCAGTAAATCGCTTCTTTTTATTGTATTCCTCAACCATTGCAGTTTGATCGCTTCTTTTTCCGGTTTGGTTAGTTGCCAGGCGATAGCAGGAGACTTTCGCATCTTTTGGGTGAGATGGTGTAAAACAATGGCAGCTGAAACAGAAATGTTAAAACTTTCGGTAAAACCAAACATCGGAATTTTAATGAATTCATCGGCTTCTTGTAGAATCGCATTTGTAATCCCCGGCAGTTCCGAACCAAAAACAAGTGCTGCTTTTCCTTTGGCAAGATCAAAATCCTCGAGCAATACATCGTTGGTATGCGGCGATGTGGCTACTATGCGGTAACCCTCACTTTTCAGTGCCCGGATGGCCTGAAGGCTGTTATTTTCAGATTGGTTGTATTTTTTAATGGTCAGCCATTTAGAGGATCCCAGGGCCACTTCTTTATTTACCCGAAACGAGTTGCGGTTTTCGATAATATGCACATTTTGGATTCCGAAGCAGTCGCAGGTACGCAGAACGGCACTGGCATTTTGTGGTTGATAAATATCTTCGAGGACCACGGTGAAATAGTGGGTTCTTTGTTCGAGAATTTTTTCGAACAGTTCAAGCCGCTCCGGGGTAACATAGGAAGATAAATATGCTATCAGGTTTTTTTGCATGGTTTAAGTGCTTACAGGAAATAAAAAGAGGGAAGCAACGTGCTTCCCTCAGAGCTTTTTCGGTATTCTGGTCTGTTAAGATACAGAATCGGCCAGATCGGTACCGGCTTTAAATTTGACCACTTTTTTTGCCGGAATGGTAATTTCTTTTCCTGTTTGCGGATTCCGTCCGGTTCTTGCACCTCTTTCACTCACTGAAAAAGTGCCAAAACCAATTAAAGCTACCCTGTCACCTTCTTTGAGGGAGCTGGTTGTTGCACTGATAAACGAGTCGAGAGCTTTTTTTGCATCTGCTTTTGTAAGGCCTGCTCCTTCGGCCATTGCATCAATTAATTGTGCCTTGTTCATAAGTTAATAATTTTAATTAAATAATTAAATTGTTGAAATATAGTAAATTAAATCGCAATACTATCAAAATAGCAATTTTTGTTTTTAATTTGTTATGCTCTAAATAACCAGTAAAATCAATAGTTTCAGAGAACCTTTTTAAGTTTTAGCTAAATTCTG
>CAYTDH010000240.1:5449-7168 GCA_964436325.1 uncultured Tangfeifania sp. | reverse complement strand
CCTTTGCACGTATTCATGAAACCAACCTGAAAAAACAGGGAATGCTGGCACTCACCTTCGATAACGAAGATGATTATGACCTTATTCAGGAAGATGACACCTTCCACTTTTCCGATTTGAATGCCTTTGCCCCCGGGAAACCCCTTACCCTCGAAGTGGAACATGCCGGTGGCTCCAAAGATACCATCGTGCTGAATCATACCTACAACGAGCAGCAGATTGAATGGTTCAAAGCTGGTTCGGCACTGAATATGATACGTAAATACAATAAATAGTTTCAAATGCAAAAAATCAAAGTCCAAAACCCCGTAGTAGAACTCGACGGAGATGAAATGACCCGCGTAATCTGGGATTTCATAAAGAAAAAGCTTATCCTCCCTTACCTCGATATTGATTTAAAGTATTACGACCTTTCGATGGAAAGCCGTGATGCCACCGATGACCAGATAACTGTTGATGCGGCTCATGCCATCAAAAAATATGGTGTCGGCGTAAAATGTGCCACCATCACCCCTGATGAGGCGCGGGTAGATGAATTCGGACTAAAACACATGTGGAAATCCCCCAACGGAACCATCCGGAACATCATTGGAGGGACTGTTTTTCGGGAACCGATTTTAATAAAAAATATCCCCCGTTTGGTGCCAGGATGGAAAAAGCCCATCTGCATTGGTCGTCATGCTTTTGGTGACCAGTACCGTGCTACGGATTTTGTAACGCGGGGAAAAGGAAAACTGACCATCACCTTTACACCCGAAGACGGCAGCGATCCGGTTTCGTATAATGTTTACGATTTTGAGGGTGATGGCGTGGCCATGGCCATGTACAATACCGACGAGTCCATTCGTGGATTTGCCCGTTCCTGCATGAACCAGGCCATCCTGAAAAAATGGCCGCTCTATATGTCGACCAAAAACACCATCCTGAAAAAATACGATGGCCGTTTTAAAGACATCTTTCAGGAAATTTATGAAAACGAGTACAAAGAGACCTTCGAAGAATTGGGAATAACTTATGAGCACCGGTTAATTGACGACATGGTTGCTGCTGCCCTTAAATGGGACGGCGGTTTTGTCTGGGCCTGCAAAAACTACGATGGCGATGTACAGAGCGACACCGTGGCCCAGGGATTTGGTTCACTCGGACTGATGACCTCCACACTGGTTACGCCTGACGGGAAAACCATGGAAGCAGAAGCCGCCCACGGAACAGTAACGCGCCACTACCGCCAGCACCAAAAAGGGAAACCCACCTCCACCAATCCCATTGCCTCCATCTTTGCATGGACCCGCGGACTGGAATTCAGAGGAAAACTGGATGGCAATGATGAACTTGTTAATTTTGCCAACAGCCTCGAACAGGTGTGCATCGAAACGGTGGAATCGGGCAAAATGACCAAAGATTTGGCACTGGTCATTCACGGCAAAGACCTGAAAGAGGAACATTACCTCACAACCCAGGATTTTCTGGATGCATTGGATCAAAACCTTCAGAAAAAACTGAATTGACCCATGCGATAAGTTACGGAATGCTAAGAAACAGGGGAACTGAATGAACAGATCTTAATCAGATTGCCCTGTTTTTCGAAGAATTTATTATCTTTTGAGCGTTTTTGACCGCACGTATTCAAAAACAGCCCGTGTTTTGAATAAAAAGAATGGATAGAATAAAAAAAAACCAAAAAAAACAAGCAAGAAAAAGCCCAAATCCCATGTTTTA
>CAYTDH010000240.1:0-5439 GCA_964436325.1 uncultured Tangfeifania sp. | reverse complement strand
GAAACCCGGGTCTCTACTGCGGATAAAAATGAATTTGATGACGATTACATGGGATAATTATGAAAAGATCAAAAAGATGCATTAATCATCCTGAATTTTTAATATAAAACTTATAATAAGATGGAATACATTAAGTACCGCTTTTTTCAGAAAGCAAGCAAATGTTCGAAAGAATTTCAACGGATTAAAAGAGACCATGGGGAAAAAGTAATTGCCGAAGTGAAGCTGGGGCAGGTACTCACAGGCATGAAGGGAATCCCGTTGCTCGTCACCGATACATCCAAGTTGGATCCCAACGAGGGCATTCGTTTCAAAGGCTACACCATACCGGAACTGCGCGAAAAACTCCCCAAAATTTCGGAGCATGGAGAACCGCTGCCCGAAGGACTCTTCTATCTGATGCTGATTGGGGACATACCCACTCATGAGGATGTCATGAATCTTTCCAAAGATTTTGCCACCCGGGCCCATGTACCCCAGCATGTATTTGATGTGATTGATGCCATGCCCAAAAATTCAAGGCCCATGACCCAGTTCAGTGCTGCCATCATTTCTATGGCCACTGAGTCCATTTTTCAAAAGGCTTACCGTGCAGGGGTGAATAAAAAGTACTTCTGGGATTCCACCTATGAAGATGTCATGAATCTGATTGCCCGCCTGCCGCATGTAGCTGCCTATATCTACCGGCGCAATTTCTTTAATGATGAGCAAATTGAACCCAATCCGCACCTCGACTGGTCCGGAAATCTGGCTCACATGATGGGATTCGACTCCGAGGATATTCGCCGCCTTTTCCGTCTTTACATGGTTATTCATGCCGACCATGAAGGGGGAAATGTTTCCGCCCATACCGCTCACCTGGTAGGTTCGGCTCTGAGTAATCCTTATTATGCTTTTGCGGCTGCAATGACAGGTCTCGCAGGACCGCTGCACGGATTTGCCAACCAGGATGTGATTCACTGGATTTTCCAGATGCTCGAAGATCTGGATACCGAAGAACCCACCGACGAACAAGTAGCCGAATATTGCAAAAAAACCCTTGAGGAGGGGCGCGTTATTCCGGGCTACGGGCACGCTGTTTTGCGCAAAACCGATCCTCGGTTTACCGCACAACAGGAGTTCGCTGAAAAATACATCAAGGAAGATCCAGTAGTGGATGTGGTCAATCAGCTTTACCGGGTGGTTCCGCCCATTCTTTCCAAAATCGGAAAAATCCAGAACCCCTGGCCCAATGTGGATGCATTTAGCGGGTCCCTGCTTTATCACTACGGAATCAAAGAATATACCTTCTATACAGTATTGTTCGGTGTATCGAGAGCTCTCGGCGTAATGGCCTCGCTTATCAACGACCGTGTATATGGAATGCCCATTGAGCGGCCAACCTCACATCCGCTCGAGTGGTACCGTGACCGGGTGGACGGAGAAAGCAACACCAAATGCTGAAAAATTCCAAAAAAAATAATCTTTAAGCCGGTTCTCTGCCGGCTTTTTTTTTAAATAATAAGTCCATTCCGAAGAGTCTTAACAAAAGTAACGAAGTCACCAAAATACCTGTGATCACCACGAGTTAAAAATCAGCAATTTTTAATTCGTGAAATCATTCTGCTTTTTAATCCTGGCAGCAAGAATCTACTTTCCGGAGCAGCCTTAGTCATTCAAAACTTTTGACGGATTCACGTGTTAACCTTAGTAAACGAAAAGATTAGTGTATGCAACTGAATGAAGCCATAAAAAATCGTTGGAGCCCCCGTGCATTTTCGGAGGATCCGGTAACAGACGAAATGCTCGAACTGCTTTTTGAGGCAGCCCGCTGGGCCCCCTCATCCCGAAATGCACAGCCCTGGAACTACTATTTTGCCCGGCGCGAAGACACCCAAAAATTCAATGAGCTTTTGGAAATATTAACGGGAAATAATCCCGATTGGGCCCGGAATGCACAAGTACTAATTGTTTCGGTTATGAAGAAGATATCGGATTTTAACAATCTACCCAACGGCAAAGCCCTGCACGACACCGGGGCCGCCAACACATCGCTTGCGATTCAGGCAGCCCACATGGGTTTGCAGGTGCATCAAATGGGGGGATTCGATAAAGAAAAAGCACGTTTATACCTTAAACTGGCCCCTGAAATCTATGAGCCTGTAACCTTCATGGCAGTTGGGGTCCCCGGTGACCCCAACCAACTCCCTGATGATCTGAAAAAACGCGAACTGGAAGAAAGGACCAGAAAAGCCCCAAAAGAGATGGTTTTCAAACTTTGAACCCATTATTTCACGGCAAAATGAAATTAAAAACGCAACTCACCTTTATCCTGACCTTCACAATACTGATTCTGCATGCGGAAGCCAAAGACACGCTGGTTGCGGGGTACAATATTTCACCGCCATTTGTCATCATGGAAAACGGAAAGCTGCATGGTCCGTCGTACTGGTTATGGGAACAAGTAGCAGAGGAGCATCATATTCCATACACCCTGGTGAATCTGCCCCTCGACAGCCTGCTCAATGGCCTGGCAACAGGAGATGTCGATGTGAGCGTTTCCCCTTTGACCATTACCAGCGAACGGTTGCAGCAAAATGATTTCTCCCCACCCTACCATATCGCCCACTCGTCTGTTTTGACGCGGGAAGTGCCTCCGGGCGAAAAGGCCCTTGATTTTATCGACTCCTTCTTCTCGGTCAATTTTTTCAGGGCACTTGGGGCCCTGGCTTTGGTAATCCTGATCTTTGGATTTCTGGAATGGTTCTTCGAACGAAAACACAATGATGAGGAGTTCGGATATGGGCTTCAGGGATTATGGAACGGCTTCTGGTGGTCGGCAGTGACGATGACCACTGTTGGTTATGGCGACAAATCGCCCCGCTCAGTGGGCGGTCGCATTGTAGCACTGATTTGGATGTTTACAGCCATCATCATCATTTCCGGTTTTACGGCAAGCATCGCCTCCTCCCTCACCGTCACCCAAATTGGTTCAGAAAAAAATTCCATCCAGGATTTTAAAGAGAAAAAGCTGGGTACTGTTGAAAACTCAGGCACCGACAAATGGTTGAAAGACAATTTCTTTTCCCAAAAGTACACCTACTCCGGCATGCCAGAACTCCTTGCTGCCCTGGAGAAAAATGAAATTGATGCCATTGCCTACGACCGCCCCATCCTCCAAAACGTTATCAAAAACGACACGCTCTCGCAATTTCATTTGCTGGATATCAAATACAACCCTCAATTTTATGGCATCGGTTTGAGTCGGGCCTTACCCGAAGAGCTGAAACAAAAAATCTCAGTCTCCGTCCTGGAAAAGACCGAAGACATGGACTGGAAAGTCTTGCTCTCCGAATACAATCTGGAATAACCCCACATTATCCACACCACGCTCCGCCATACCAATCATCGCCCGAAGGGTAAATTCCGCCGAGCTTGCGAGTGTTCACCTAATTTTTTTTGGCCATAATGAGTAAATGACAAGGGAATTTTGGGTGGGGACTTCCAATGACAGATTTTCCAATATGTTAAGGAAACAGACCCCGGAGGGGTCGCATTTTTGTAGAAAGACAAAGAAAGGAACCTTTGACTCCGGCAGGGGTCATACCCGGATGGTTTAGTAGTATAATGGTTTAAAGTTTAGGGGTTTTAGAAGGTTTTGCGGAGTGGAGTTGTGACCACAAAGGTTGCACAGAGGAGGCACGAAGATAATTACGAATTACGAATGGGAAATTACGAATTGTTGGGGATGCCTGGGATATAGGTCTTTTCAGCAGAATAGGTTAAAGCTGGGGTAGGTATTCCCTCACCCTGTCCCGGCAAGCCGGGACTTTCCCTCTCCATGGTGAAGAGGGGGAAGGTCAGGGTGTGCCGGGGTCCAGGTTCTTATTTGTATGTCTTTGGATTATCATTGTCCAAAATCAAGCCCTTAAGTTGCCATGGAATGTGGACCCCCTCCCTCTCCGAGGAGAGGGAAAGACATCGCCTGCGATGTCAGGGTGAGGAAAAAGGGAAGGAGGAGGTTGTCATTGTTGCCTGTCCGGTAGGCAGGCGGACAGGCTCCGCAAGCAGGAGAAGAAATCTCTCCAAATTTCAACAGATTTCTCCTCCTGCGTCGTCGAAATGACAGTCCTTTGGACGATGATAGGAATATTTCATCTGTCATTGCCTCATTATGCCCAAAATTTATTTTTGGGTGCAATCTCGAAATGACACCAAAATCCGATTCCATAATTATTCTTTATGACATATTTGTCAAAACCTGTCATTGGCGAAGCCATCAAAAAAAACATCACTTTTGCTCTGAAAGGATATTTTTTTTACTTTTATTTGCAAATAACCAGAAAATAGAAATTAACCACATGAAAGAAAAAAGCATCGAATTATTAAATGCGGCCGTTGCCGACGAGTTAAATGCCGTTCATCAGTACA
Source organism: uncultured Tangfeifania sp. (assembly GCA_964436325.1). Lineage (GTDB taxonomy): Bacteria > Bacteroidota > Bacteroidia > Bacteroidales > Prolixibacteraceae > Tangfeifania. The sequence continues at coordinate 1,029 of CAYTDH010000240.1, read as the reverse complement.
TGTATTTTCATTTTCACTGCGATGACCAGGGGTATGACCTGCTCGCTAACCTTTTCAAAAAAACAGCCATTGAAGAGATGGTTCATGTTGAGCAGCTTGCTGAGCGCATCCTTTTCCTGAAAGGCGATGTGGAAATGAAAGCACCGAATGATGTTAAAAAGATTCACGAAGTCAATGAAATGCTTAAGCTGGCCACCGAAATGGAAGAATCCAGTGCCGACGCCTATAACAAATGGGCTTTTGAATGTTCGCAAAATGCCGATTCTGTCTCCAAGAAACTGTTCGAGTCATTGGTGGAAGACGAAGAGCGTCACCTCGATCAGTACGACAATGAAATGGAAAACCTGAAGAAATTCGGCCAGGATTATCTTGCGCTTCAATCCATTGAAAGAAGCCGGAGTGCCGGGAGCAGTTCAGAAGAATAGTCCCAAAGAAATAAACAAAGAAAAGGGCAATTCACCAGCGATCATTGATCATCTGAGAAATTGCCTTTTTTTATTCTTGAGTCTCCTTTAGCCTGAACTATTCATTAAGTCAACAAAAAGCAACAAAGACTGGCAGAGCCGGCGAAAAACAACCCTTCCCTCCGGGGAACAAAAAGAGCCGGCACTAATTTTCCACTAATCGACTAACTTCATCTCCTCCAGGAGGTAACCCGCCCCTGCAAACTTATCGATAATAAACAAAACATACCGGATATCCACCGCGATGTTTCTGCACTTCTCAGGGTCAAACATAATATCGCTCATCGTCCCTTCCCAGCAGCGGTCAAAATTGAGACCGATCAATTCCCCATCCCCGTTAATCACAGGACTTCCGGAATTTCCTCCTGTGGTATGATTGGAGGCCGTAAAACATACCGGCTGAAAACCGTTCTCTCCATACCTGCCAAAATCTTTAGTTACATACAGCTCCTTCAGCCGGGCGGGGACATCGTAGTCATACACCATCGGATTATCTTTTTCCATGATCCCCTCAAGGGTTGTATAATGCTTGTACCTTACCCCGTCGCGCGGTTCATATCCTTCC
>CAYTDH010000239.1:0-7188 GCA_964436325.1 uncultured Tangfeifania sp. | reverse complement strand
CGGTTATTGGTTCGGAAAAAACCACCACAAACCAAACCTGGGAACCTGTTTACGGGGAGCGCTCCCAAATACCTGATAACTATCAACAGGTGACCTTTCATCTGAAAGATAACCAAAACAGCGGGCAGGAATATCAAATGACATTCAGGGCATACAATGAAGGCATTGCTGTTAACACCACCTTTCTTCCACAGAAAGGAAAAGACTCCCTTACAATAACCCGGGAGCTGACCGAATTCCGGCTTAACGGCAATTACACCTGTTGGGTATCCGACAGGGCCCAATCGGAATACCGCAAAATACCTGTTCAATCCATCGAACAACCTGCAGAACGGCCGCTGGTCATTGAAACAGGCTCCCGTTTTCTGGCTTTGGGAGAAGCCCGGCTCGTGGATTTTGCCCGCATGAAATGGGTCAGCGGAGAATCAGGGAATTCCCTTACAGCCAAACTGCACAGCGAAGCCACTGTTCGGCTACCCTATACAACTCCCTGGCGGACGCTGATGATTGGAGACACTCCCGGAGAATTGCTTGAGAACAACGATTTCTTCATGAACCTGAATGATCCCTGTGCACTTGAAGATATTTCTTGGATAAAACCGGGGAAGGTCATCCGGGAAGTTACATTAACCACACAGGGAGGACTGGCCTGTGTCGACTTTGCAGCCCGGAACGGATTGCAATATGTTGAATTTGATGCCGGGTGGTATGGCCCCGAGTACGATGAAAATTCCGATGCAACCACCATTTCGGTGGATCCCGACCGGTCGCCCGGTCCGCTTGACCTGCACAAGGTAATTGAATACGCCAAAAGTAAAGGAATCGGAATTATTGTTTATGTCAACCGGCGTGCCCTTGAAAAACAGCTTGACGAAATCCTGCCGCTCTACAAATCATGGGGAATTCAAGGCCTGAAGTATGGATTTGTGCAGGTGGGGTCGCAAAAGTGGACCTCCTGGATGCACGAAGCGGTAAGAAAAGCTGCCAGTCATCAACTGATGGTGGATATTCATGATGAATACCGCCCAACCGGATTTTCCCGTACCTATCCCAACCTTATGACGCAGGAAGGCATTCGCGGCGATGAGGAGAGCCCTTCGAATGAACACACCCTGATAACCCTCTTCACCAGAATGCTGGCCGGAGCAGGAGACAATACCATTTGCTATTATGCCCCGCGGGTTACCGAAAAAATGGGAGGGCATGTTTCCCAACTCGCCAAGGCGGTTATGCTGTACAGTCCCTGGCAGTTTCTGTTCTGGTACGACAGGCCTGTGGGAGCGCCCGGAACCAAAGGAGGTGCAGGAAGTTCACAGGGCGTTATCCAGGGTCATCATGAAGAACTGGAGTTTTTCAAACATATGCCGACAGTATGGGATGAAACCCGCGTGCTGGAAGGAAAAATCGGTCGGTACGCAACCATCGCACGTCGATCGGGAAAGGATTGGTTTTTGGGATCGCTGACAGGTAATGAAGACAAAGATCTTAATATCAACCTGAATTTTCTGGAGGAAAATGCCCGTTACGATGCCACCATCTACACCAACGATCCAGAAGCGGAATCATCCACCCGGGTAAAAATTGAAGAAAAAACAGTTAATTCCGGAGAAATACTGGATTTCTCCATCGACCCAAATTCCGGACTGGCTATTCATTTTCATTATAAACCTTAGCCCCCAAACCTCAGTTCCTATCGAGGTTTTTATTAGTTCGAATAGGGACGCAAAATTTTGCGTCCCTACGGCAATGAATTCGAAGCCGCAATCTGCTTTCCAAAAACCTCCCCTTCTCATAATCTTGATACTCACGATCTCATAATCATTCTTTTCACCGGCCTTCCTTTTTCTCCTCCAAATCATATACTTCATAATAATCTGCATCTCAATCTATCAATTTGTCAATTTGTCAATTTGTCAATTTTACCATCCCTAAAATTCAATTTCAAGTTGTTCGTCGAGCAACCGGAAAGACAACCGGTGAAATTTGCTGACCCCATATTTCGCAATAGCGGCACGGTGTTTTCGGGTAGAATAGCCTTTATTCTGATTCCAGCCATAAACCGAAAACTCCTGATGAATCTTTTCCATATAATCATCGCGCCAGGTTTTGGCCAGGACCGAGGCCGCAGCAATGGAGAAGAAACGTCCGTCTCCTTTGATCATGCAGGTAAAAGGAATCCTGGTCTGAGGGCGAAACCGGTGTCCGTCAATAAGCAAATGTCCGGGTTGGACTTTCAATTTCTGAATAGCGCGGTTCATGGCGAGAAAAGAGGCATTCAGGATATTCACCTTATCGATTTCCTCATTGGTAGCCATGGCCACTGCCCAGGCCAGGGCTTCACGTTCAATCTCCGGACGAAGGTCAAGCCGTTGTTTTTCCGTTAGTTTTTTAGAATCATTGAGGAGAGGATTGTGGTATCCCTCGGGAAGAATGACAGCAGCAGCAAAAACAGGGCCGGCAAGGCATCCCCTGCCCGCTTCATCGCATCCTGCCTCAATAATTCCCTTTTTAAAATTGCCCTGTAAGATTTCAGCCATCCCCTTTTTATTCTAATGCCGCAATAATACAACCGAAAATTATCTTATCCAAACCACTCCCGCTTCCGGCCTTCCACGCGGTTCAACACATCAATGGTAATGTTCACGTCATTGACCACCTGGAAATCGAACATCCCCACACAAATAAAATCAGCCCCTTTTTGAAAAGCCCAGTGAAAGCCGTCTTCAGGGGGAATAGCTCCTGCGGCCAGCACTTTGAACCCCATAACCGGCACCCGGGCCCGTTCCACAAAAGCAGTTGTTTTATCGGGGAAAAGGCAAAAACAGTTGTCATGAAAACGGTCATGGTCGAGGTATTTTTTGCCATCCACCTCAAAAGGAACCCGGTTCTCCCGGGGATGGGCCGACCAATAACGATCGTGGTGCATCGTTTTCATGTAATAATCAGGGATAATGCCCTGTTCTTCACACGAAATCAGCGAATCCACAGTATGTGAAGCAAGTCCTGCGACATATCCCTGGCTCCGGATTTTATCCATCATTTTTTCAATCACATCCATACGATTATCCCGAACGAGCCAGTCGCACCAGTTCCCCTGTATCTGGACAATATCCACCCCGTAATCAATGGCTTTATTGATATTGACATAATAATCCTGATTCTCCATATCGGGATGCACCTGCGAAATCACCTTAATATTACTGCCTGTCAGTTTTTTGTATTTCAGCATGGTCTCATTGGTAGGAAAACCGATATTGATGGTATTGATCCCCGCTTTTTCAGCCAGCATAAGGGTTTCAAAAATTTTCTTCTCCGTATTGTAGGCCCTGAAAAGGGAAGGGACATAAATAAGGTCGCGGGAATGGGCCCACCCTCCAATCAGGTTTCCTCCCAGAACAAGGCGGCTGATGGTATGTTCTCCGATTTTTCCCATGGGAAGGGTACCTTTAAGCTCGCTGATGGCTGCACCCCCTATCTGAATGGTCGCTCCCGACAAGGTGTCCACGCCATATTCCCGGGTTTCACGGAACGCTCCCCACCCCATAAGGCCCAGAGCGGGGAGAGTAGCCAGGTTTTTCAGGGCCTCCCTGCGCGAATGAACGGCTTTATGCCCGCCCGAACCCTCGTCCTTTGAGGTATCCTTTTTCAACCGGAAAAATGGAAGTGCATGCAGGCCATACCCCTTTTCCTTCAACAACAAAAGAACCAGAAGAGCAAGAACCTCAATCAAATTTTTGTTGACAATAAAAAAATTCCCTTCCGTCGGAGCCAGAAAAGCCCCGCCAAAAGGAGGATAAGCCAAATAATAAAGCATCAGTAAAAGGATACCCGACAAACAGGCAAAACGGATGACCAAACCCAGGAAAAGAGCTATCCCTATCAATAAAAGCGCAGCCACATTCAAAGGATCAATGATTTGCATCACGGCCTCAGAGGCAGCCAGCTCATGATAAAAAGAGGCAAAGGGCCCTGTTGCATTGGCCAGGTAACCCATGGCAGTCCAGTCTCCATCCCACAATTTCACCAGGCCTTCATATAAAAAATGCCACCCAATGGCAACCCTGAACAGGGTAATTACCGTCCTTTTCCAATGCAGGTTCTTCATGGTTTTCGTTTTATGGTTGTTGCGTAATGGAACAAAAATATCAAAATTATTTTGGGATTCCCGGAAAATTATTTCCAGCGTGCTTTTTTATTGCACGCTGCGCAGTTAATTTTGATGTACATGAAAAGTCCCCAAAAAAAATACATCGCGACACACGGAAAAAAAACCTTCTGTATGGGCGAAAATGAATATATAATCAGCTTTTCCAGGGCCAATCTCATCGGCATCCTGCTTATTATTCCCATTGGTGTAGTTCTTCTTGGACCTTTCATCTATTTCTGGGATTACGATACTTTTTCCGAAGGAATGCAATCTGTTCTGAAAATTCCGGTTATTCTTGGTGGAATTCTGGCGCATGAATTATTGCATGGAGCAGGATGGATATTCTTCACCAAAAAAGGAATTCAATCCATCCGGCTTGGAATAAAATGGAGTGCCCTGACTCCATATTGTCACTGCAAAGAACCTCTAAAAGTAAAACAATACGTTATTGGAGCAATCCTCCCTTTGATGCTATTGGGAATCATTCCTTCGCTCGGAGGAATCATCACCGGAAAAGGTCCCCTGTTCAGCTTTGGATTGGTTTTTACCTGGGCCTCAGGAGGAGATATGATTATTTTATATTACCTGAAAAAGTTAAACAGAAACACGTTGATTTCAGATCATCCCAACAAAATGGGATTTATTGTAAAAAAATAGAAAAAATACCCAGCGTGCTTTTTTATTGCACGCTGCGCAATTAATTTTGATGTACAGATTGACAAAAAAACAGTCAAATTATTAATTTCAAACATTAAAACCAATTCAAATGAACACACAATCGATTTCAAAAATGCCAGGTGTCCGCTCCCTGGAAAAAGAAGAACTGCAAAATGTGGATGGAGGAATAATCCTTCTTATCGCCGGAAGAGCTGCTTCAACGCTGTTATTTATGTATGCCGTAGATGTGGCCGTAAACTGGGAAGACCATGTAGAAGCTTTTAGAGAGGGATACAATGATGGAAGAAAAGATTAACCTGGTAAATTCAACCTGCAAAGAAATAAAACATTAATTCTTCAGCTAATTAAAGGAATCTCCCATGATCAGGGATAATTACAAATCTGAAAATGCAACACAAGGATTATTCAATAAAATATGGAAAAGCTAATTTCCTGGGATTATTAGCCACTATCCCTTTCACCGTTATTTTGCTTGTCCCATTTCTTATCGTTTGGGGAATACCCACCTTAAAATCGGGCATGGCAGCTTTTGCCAGATTGCCTGTTATTTTGGGCGGAATAGCAGCCCATGAACTATTGCACGGATTGGGATGGTTATTTTTCGCGAGGAAAGGTATCAGGTCCATCCGTTTTGGGATAAAGTGGAAATCTTTGAATCCTTATTGCCATTGTAAAGAACCTCTGCGAATGAAACACTATGTAACAGGAGCCATTTTGCCCTTTTTGACTCTGGGAATAATCCCTTCTATATGGGGATTGTGCAGTGGGAATGCACCCGTTTTCAGTTTTGGTTTGTTTTCCCTTTGGCTCGCCGGAAGTGACCTGCTTGTTCTATTCGACCTGAATAAAGTGAGCCTTAATACATGGGTAATGGATCATCCCGATAAAATAGGGTTTTTAATTCAGAGTGATAAAATTGAAATGAAATGAACTTTAGAACAATTAAAACACAAAAAAATGAAGGAACTAAACAAACATGAATTATTATTGGTAAACGGCGGAAGTCTTTGGACTGACATAACCCGTACAGTAGGAAAAATTACAGGTTGGTTGGTAAAAACAGTTGAAGAAATGGGGGAAACACTCCCTCCCGGCTCACAAATAAGAGGGCATTAACCCATGCGTATATTATTTTAACCTTCAAAAGTTTTGCCCACTCCGAGAACTAAAAAAAGCATAAATGCCACGAAGTCATCAAAATACAAAAAATCACAAAAAGCTTTGAATTCAATAATTCATGCTTAGAGAAATCTTTTTGTTTTAGAACCTTGGTGGCAAGAATTTTCTTTTCGGAGTGGACTCAACATTAAAACCAATTCAAATGAACACACAATCGATTTCAAAAATGCCAGGTGTCCGCTCCCTGGAAAAAGAAGAACTGCAAAATGTGGATGGAGGAAGTATTTCTCCTGTTGCAATGGCAGGAATAATTGCTGGCATCGCAGTTGCCTGGATAAGTGTATGCGATAAGGTCGAAAAAATTGGGAGGGATATTGGAAAAGCTTTAGCAAAATAATTCAAAAAAATAAAAAAAAGAGCCATGGAAAAAGAAAAATTATCTCCATTACAAAAAAGAAGAAATATTCCTTTTGGTCATGTTCCTCCTCTTTCTTCTGTCAGGTTACATCAGCATCGTTGAAACAACCTCCTCCTTAGGAGAAAACATTGGAGCATGGTTTTATCAGATAATAAACCAAAAATAGTCGAATCGAATGAGTGGTGGTTTGTGACGTGAATAATGGCGATGAAAAGGATGGGGATTCATTGCTCTGCTTGTGCAGGGTGTTCCGGCGGGATGGATTTTATTCATCCGGCCGGAAAATCCCCTCCTGATCATCCGGTTCATGCCTCTTTCGCTTTTCAGAGTAATAACCGAAATAGACAGCATCCCTTTAACAGAAAACGGTTCACCATGAATGAAAAAAATATGTTTTATGCCCTTGCTTATGGATTAATGATAGTCGTTATGGCCTTCTTTAATGACGGTGAGAAAAAGCAAATTGTCTTGAAAAAAGAAAAGGAAAAAAAGACGAAAAAGGAGCATGTCATTGAGGCTTCTGCAGCAGAAAAACCCAAAGGAAACAAACACCAATCCTGAGTTTCAGCGGCCTACCCATTGTTTAAAAGCCATTGCTTTAAGCCGGCTCACGGCCACTTCAAACTGAAAGGGAGGAATCAGTAAAACCTTTAGTTTTCCCCCAAAATAGTTTTCAATTTTCCGGATGGCCTCAATATTGAGGATGGTTTGGCGGTTGGCCCGGAAAAAAACATCCGGATCGAGTTCTTCCTCCAGGCTTTCGAGTGGAAGATCAATCACATGGTTTTGGTTTTTAAAAGTTACCGCTGTTGTTATCCTGTTCTCA
>CAYTDH010000238.1:0-7210 GCA_964436325.1 uncultured Tangfeifania sp. | reverse complement strand
TTCGGGAGAATAATTCTTGAATTATTCGGGTTAAAGGCTAAAAACAATCCGGGCACCCCAAAAGAGACCAAAAATAATTGCGACTCCGGAGATTGCCCCTGCTGCCAGCGAAACCAAAAGGTTTACAGGCAACTTTTGTTTGTCCGTGTCAGTACTTGTTGTAATAACAATCTGATTCTGATCTGTTCTTGTTTCCATTGTTTTCTGTTTTCGTTTTTAAATAAAATACTAAAAACTCTGCTGCAAAAGTAGACTTAATCCCTTTCATCATGTTTTTGAACATGAATTTTAACACATCTGTTAAGTTAGTGTTAATGTGGACAAAAGGAAAAAGGCCCGGATTTTCCGTTGGAGCCTACAGTTTCCGTGACTTTGCGGGTATCTTTTTAGCCGGAAACCTGAAAGATTAAAAATAGCATTTATCTCCGGGGGGAAAGGATATTTTTAGGGGTCATGCTCAAAATGAATGTGCTATTCTATTCCTGCCGTTAGGCTCAGCCGGTAGTTCCCATGGCATTTGCGATAGCATTGATGCTGCCCAGTAAGCTGTGCAGGAGTTTTTCAGCTCTTTCGTCTTCCCTGGCATTCCGTGCGCTCCTCCATTCTTTAAGGAGTTCAACCTGTTCTTTATGGAGGGGCCAAAGTGCTTCGGCTCTGAGCTGGGTGGAGAAATAATGGTTTTTTCGTCTTTTTTGGGTGGAGCTTCCCAGCAGGTCAAGCATCGTCTGGCGTGTTAATGCCAGTTCAGTCATTAAGATTCCCGAAATTTCAGAACGGATATTGTCATTGGTTACGAGGCTGCTGTAGATCTCCATGATTTTTTCATCGGTAGCGGCAAGACTGGTATCGATATTGGTGAGGACATACCTCACAAAATCATCGTCTTTCACCATTTTTTTCAGGGCAGTATACATAACTGGTTCTTCCTGTTGCATTTTGTGCAATGTAGTTCCCACACCATACCAACTTGAGATGTGCATGCGCGATTGGGTCCAGCTAAATACCCAGGGGATAGCCCGCAGGTCGGTGAGGGTTCTTTTGCCGGTTCGCCGGGCGGGCCGTGACCCGATTTTACTCGATTCGATGGCATCGATGGGGGTGGCTTGTTGGTAAAAGGAGATAAAGGAAGAATGGGTGGTCAGTTTTTTGAACGCTGCATAACTTTCCCGGGCCAGGTATTCAAACACTTCATTTCGCTGGTGATTGTTGCCCTCCTTGTTTTCCCGGTTCAGAAGTGTTTGCCGGGCAAGGCCTGCCACAAGCAGTTCAAGGTTATAGGCGGCATTGACTTTATTGGCATATTTCCGTTCAATGGTCTCCCCTTGCTCTGTCATTCGTATGAGTCCGTTCATTGTGGAAACCGGCAGTGATTTAATAAACCAGTGTGTAGGACCGGCCCCGCGGCTGATGGTCCCTCCCTTCCCATGGAAGAAGCGGATTTCAACACCATGCTTCCGGGCCACTTCGGAAAGCTTCACCTGGGCAATGTAGAGGTACCAGGTGCTGGCCAGAATACCTCCGTCTTTATTGCTGTCGCTGTACCCAATCATCACATCCTGAACCGGAGAAGGCAGGTTTTTTCGTTTTTGGATGTACTTCAGGCTGTTTTGAGTTGCCGGATGTTTGAGGAACTCATCCAGGATTTCAGGGCTTTTCTTTAAATCCTCTATGGTTTCAAACAGCGGCACAACGGGAAGGGGGCAGACCAGTCCCCGGGAGGTGTATTGCGACAATCCTGCTTCCCGAACAAAGAGGTAAACCGAAAAAAGGTCGGTGGCATGACGTGTCATACTTACAATAAGCGAACCCAGGCCTTTTTCGGAATACCGGCGTATATGGTCGCCCAGTGTCTGAAAGGTCCGGAGGACTTCCCTTGCCTCTTTGGAGGATGTGAAATTCGCGCCGGGAAGGAAAGGGCGGTTATGTTCCAGCTCGTTGAGAATGAATTGGCGGAATGTTTTGTTATTTTGCGAAATGGTCTTGTAATTTAAGGGAAGGGCCGCTTTCAGAATTTCGTGAAGGGCCTCTTCGTAAAATTTGCTGTTTTGTCTGATGTCGAGGTGTGCCAGGTGAAACCCGAAGACTTTCAGGTGGCGCAGAACTTTTTGCACATCATAAAGGGCAAGAGTCCGGGCTCCGTAATCGGTAAGGGCTTTTTTAAGCAGCAAAAGATCGGCTTCCGCCTCATCTGAATTTTTATAGGTTACCGGGGTATCATGCAATTCAATGCCTCCTGCCACATTTTCTTTCATGGGCAATTTTTGTTTGATAAGCAGGAGGTAAGTTTTGAATGGTTCCCTGGGGTGTTGTTCGATGAAATTCAGCTCTTTTTGCAGTTGTTTCATCCGCTTCTTAAAATACCCGGGGAGGCAATCGTTGTCACAATAGATGCTGAGTTTAACCGAAAGTTCGTCAAGGAGCGATTTCAGTAGCAAGAAAGCGTGTATCCGGAATGTTTCAAGGGTTTGTGCAGTAACCCGGTGAGTCACCAATGGGTGGCCGTCGCGGTCACCCCCTACCCAATTGCCAAAAGTGATTAACGGAAAATTCCCGGTGTCCTCCACCAGCGTTGGATTGAATCCTGTCTTCTCCCAGGCCTGACGGAGTTTGAAATCGAGGTAGTGAAGCATTTCGGGGAAGACTTTGTAGAAGTAGTAGAGTACATTTTCAAGTTCTGACTCCACGGCCGGTTTTTCCAGGAATATTTCCCCGATGAACCAGAGCTTATGCAGAATCTGTTTGATGTCGTGCTTAATCTCTTCCTGTTCATGGCTGGTGTACATTGAATTTTCGCGTTTTACCAGCAAAAGGTATAATTGGCGGTAAAGGGCCAGGACAACCGGTCGTTTGGCTTCGGTGGGATGGGCGGTAAGAACGGGTTCGGTGTGGATGAGCGGGAGGGTATCGGCAATGGTTTCTTCACGTATCCCTGCGGTTTTCAATTCATGGAGGATACTTCCCCACATGCCGCTCACTCCTTTTAATCCACTCTTCTCCTGTTTAGCCCTTCGGTTTTGCACTGCTCCGTTCACTTCAGCAAGGTTGAGCAGTTGAAAACTGATGGAGAAAAGGTGTAGGAGTTGTTCGGTGTTCTTTCCATCAAAAACGGCCTGATTGCCTGTCATCCATGGAATTTGTGATGCCAGTCCGGGTTGATTGTTTTCGGTTAGGACCTCGTGAAAACACTTCAGCAGAAAATCGAGATCGGTATAGGGTTTTTCCATTTTTGCCTTTACCTCTTCCAAAAGATACTTCATCGTATTGGTTTATTCATGTTGAAAAGGGATTCCCTCTTTTCTGAACACTGAACCCCTTCGGAAATTTTTTTCTTATTTCAAATATAGGATGTATCGTTGTTATTATCAACAACAGGAGGGATGAGGTTTTGTTTTTGGGTGGAGATATTGAAAAATCAGGAATATATTTTCATTCCTGTAAAAAACTTTCCCCTTATACTCCTGAAATTGAATATGCAGTGTAGGGTCCATGGGGTACCTTCCGGATGCTTTGCCATAGACTGAGAAGCCCCCGCGTACCTTCGAGGTTTCATTGATATGGAGCTGAATGGTAATCTTTTTGGATTCCAGGGCGGATTTTGGGGCTATTTCATATCCTACAATATTTAACCAGACAAAAATTTGGTTGTTAAAAGCAATAGAAATTTTAGAGTAAAAAAAACCGCTCCGGGATGATGGAGCGGTTTCAATTTTTTTACTGGAATCCGGTTTAACGGGAGGTTTCCATTCGGATATTGATGTTATTTTCTTTAGACTGAATTTTCAGTTTTTCGGTTTTCTTTTCGTAGGAGATATAGTCACTAACCAGATTGTATTCTCCGGGCTTTACGTTGAAAGAGAAGTTCCCGTCGAAATCGGTATAGGTTTTTTGACCTGTGCCTTCGAGTTGAACTTCAACGCCGGTTAAGAATTCACCGGTAGTGGAATCAATAATTTTACCCGAAAGAAGAACGGTTGCTGTACTTTCTTTGTCAGCCGGGACTTTATCCCCCTTTTTTTCTTCTGCATGGACTCCCAAAGCGAAGAAAAACACAATAGCGAAAGCAATGAATTTTTTCATGAGCTTAAATTGTTTTATACTACAAAAGTAGGGCTGTTTTGTTAAAGCAGAGTTGCAGAAATATTACACTTTTGTTACAAAAAAATTAATATTTCCGTACCTGAATGACTTCCCCTTTTTCGTTGTAGTTCTTCCATGTGCCGCTTTTTTTCCCGTTTTTGTATTGAAGTTCATACAAAAGATTGCCTTCATCATTCCATATTTTCCATTTTCCATGTTTTTTCCCGTTTTTGTAGCGGGCAACCGAAGTAATTTGATTGATTTTGTTGTAAACGACCCACTTCCCATGCATTTTATTGTTTTTGTAGGCGTGGATTTCGCTGATTTGACCGTTCTCAAGGTAGATTTTTACTTTTCCGTCTTTCTTTCCGTTTTTCAATTCCATTTCCCTTTTGAGCTGTCCGTTTTCAAAAAAGGTTTCATAAGTTCCGGTAAAAGGTTCTCCATTTTGGTAGTAGATTCCGTTTTTTTCTTCAACTTGTTGGGCCGTGGTTGCCACGCTTGAAAAAAGCAGTGAAATAATTCCTGTGATGAATACTATTTTGTTCATTTTATATCTTTTTGCCATATTGTTTGTAAAAGTATCAATTTCTTTGAAAGAAGTTCCGGGCATTCCGCCCGGAACTTTCAAAAGTTGGTAAAAATGGGTCACCAACCTGTCATCAATATTTTGATTATTATTAGTTAATGTTGTATGATAATGTTATGCCATAGGTTGTTCCAACATCATACCTGACTGCATTCACTTTTTTATCGCCGAGTGATTGCGTCCATTTTACCGGAGAATTAAGAATATTATCCACATTTAAACTCACTGAAAATCTGTCAAATTTAAATTGTGAATTGAAATTTAAAGTGCCTTCCGATTCTTCGAAGATATCGGGTGATTTACCACCGCCAGCCCGCTGCAACCTGGGACCAAATTGATTGTAGGATAATGATCCATCGAAAAAGTCATTGGAGTAATTCAGGTTAAGGTTGAGAAGGTACGGCGATTGGCCGTAAAAAGGCCTTTCGGGTTTCGTGTTATCCGGATTATCCAAAAATAATTCTTTATCTTCTCCCAGGACATTCCCTATTGAATCGATAACAAGTCCCATTTCCGATTTTGTATAGGAAAAATTCGTTCCGACACTGAAATTTTTTAAGGGATGGATAAAATCCAGGTTTTTTCTGAATTCAACCTCTATGCCCCTTACTTTTCCGTCTTCCGCATTGCCGTAGCTTAATTCCACATCGGCCGATACAGGAATAAAATATTCCACAATCGGGTCTTCAAATTTTTTGTAATAGGCGCTCAAAGCAAAAAGTTCACCGGGGCTGAAGTACCACTCGTAGCGAAAATCGAGGTTCGTAATATCGCTTTTTACCAATCCCGGATTACCAATTAATGTAGGGCCACCAATAAAAGAAGCGCTCACATAGGGAGACATCTCGCGCATATTTGGCCGTGCAATGGTTTTTGAATAAGAAGCTCTGATATTCATACCGTCCGTCAATTCGTACGTTGCGTTTATTGACGGAAGAATATCTTTTTCTGAAATACGGCCAATTAACTCACTGTTTAATTCGTTCAAATAATCTGCTAAAGCTTCTTCACGGGTTTTCACAACCACTTGCTGAAACTGCCCATCAATCTCCTGCCATTCTTTTACCGGACCAATTGATGTGGTATCGCTCAACCGAATATTGTATTCATCAGCGATCGATTCCATTTCAGTCGTTTCAAACCGGGCGCCTGCCGTTATTTTAAGCCTTTCTGTGAGGTTAAATGTTACCATTGCATACAGCGCAGAAATCTCTTCGAAACCTGAATAATCATTGTTGTTACTTCCGTCAGGCCGGCTTTGATATTTTATGAGATTCCCGAACTCATAGTATTTTGTATTTCCCAGCCGGTTCTCATTAATACCCAGGATTCCGAAATTACTTTGCGAATAAAAATCTTCCAGGTTATCTGTATCTCCAAAATGTGTGTAGCCGGCTGGTTTTTGTGAGGGAAAAACAAGGCTGAAAAAATCTTCGGTATAAGCCCTGTCCTTTTTGGAATATAGACCACCAAGTTTTATTTTATTCGATGCACTCTTCTCTTGTAAAAATGGTATCGTTACATTAAGCTGGGCTTGTTTTTGATTGTCATCGAGGTTTCGCCAGAAATAGCTGGGCACAGTAATTGAATTTTCCTGAATGGAATACTGATCAAAATTTTCACTGTAGATATAAGCAGATTGCCTCAGGTTCGGTATCATTTCATTGGACTTAATGATGCTCCCGCTGGCTTCTATCAGCGTATTATTTAAAGATGGAAGATTTTGGGTCAATGTTAATCTCGACACCTGTAATTCTCTTTCCTTAAACGAAAGGGTGTGGGTATTCAATAAATCGGCAGTTCCAAGCTGATTTTCGCGCTGTCCGGTTTGTGTGCGGCTTTCCTTTTCTGCATCATGAGAATAATTAAAGGAAAAATCCATTTGCGTATTGCGGGAAATTTTATAGGCAATTGAAGCAAGACCGCTAACCTGAGGGTTTTCTGTGCCTTTGGTGTCGGAGAAGGTATATTCTTCTCTCAGCAAATAATTTTTATCTGCATCCTGCGAAATGCCATAATAACTGTTCCTTCCGTTTTCATAAAAACTAAAATTCCGTTTGTAGTTAACGCCAAAAATTAATCCCAGTTGCCGTCCAAAAAGTTGCGTCTGATTACCGATTGAGAATCCAATTTTTTGGTTTAGGGGAGAAGTGGTTGTGGAAGGCATCATTTGAATGCCGCCAAAAGATTCTGAAGCTTCAGCAATTTTCACTCCTAGAATTTCTCCGGTTGGCTCATAATAACCAACATAATTTCGGTTATTTTCTGAAACCAGTTCTCCGTCTGTTCCGGGAGTAGTGTAGGGGTGTCTTGTTGCATCAATCGTCCATCCTGTCAGGATGGAGTCTCTGAATAAACCGGGACTGTAGGCAGATGGAATATCTCTGGTTCCGTCGTCGTATCCCAGCCAGTCGCTGTTACCTCCTTCATGGGTATAAAAATTGTCGTTTAACGAAGATTGGCTGTTAAAGGAGGTGCCTATAGAAAAGCTCAGCGTAAATTGCTCCGGGAAAGATTTTGTTGTGAGGTTGGTGCTTCCGCCGG
>CAYTDH010000237.1:0-7258 GCA_964436325.1 uncultured Tangfeifania sp. | reverse complement strand
CTCAAATTTTTAATTAATTTATTTTCAAATAATTATAAAATTTTAAACGAATGAAAAAACAAGAAAAAAATATACTAAAGAAAATAAAATTCATTTTAAATAGCGCTGTTCCCGATGCGCGGGTTTTACTATATGGATCGCGTGCCAGAGGTGATTCAAAATCGGATTCAGACTGGGACATTATAGTGATTTTAGATAAATCCAAAATTGAACCGGAGGATTATGAAACCATTTCTTACCCGATATACGAATTAGGATGGGAAACTGATGAACATTTTTCTGTTAAGCTTTATACCAAATTAGAGTGGCAAAAGAGAAATTTCACGCCTTTTTTTAAAAATGTTGAAAAAGATGCTGTCGCCCTATGAGTTTAACCGATGATGAAAGAGATGCCATTGTTTCATTTGGAATAAGGAAAGGAAAGGAGACGCTGGAAGAGGCGAAAGGTATTGCTAATTTGGGGTATTGGAATGCTGTGGCAAACAGGCTTTATTACGCATGTTATTATGTTACAAGTGCACTTATCATTAAAAACGGATATGAAGCCCAGACCCACAGGGGAATTATCCATCTTTTAGGATTGCATTTTATCAAAACAGGTTTGATCTCAAAGGATTCTGGTAAATTTTATTCTCGACTCTATGAACTTAGACAAACCGGCGATTATGATGACCTTTTCAGCCTGGAAGAGGAAGATGTTAAACCAATGATTTCTTCAGCAAAACAATACATTGATGAGTTAATAATCTTGATGGAAGATGTACACTAAAATGATTATTCATCAACCTGTTATGCCTTCTCAAAAAGAAATTAAGAAAAAAAAGATGAAACAAAAATAATGGGATGAAAGCAGAAATTATAACCATCGGTGACGAAATTCTTATTGGTCAGATCATCGATACCAATTCGGCATGGATTGCCGGACAAATTAACCTGGCAGGGATTGAGGTTTGCAGGATCAACTCCATAAAGGATGACCATCAGCATATTCATGAAGCATTGAAGCAGGCAGAAGCCAGGGTTGATCTGGTTATTATGACCGGTGGGTTGGGACCAACTAAGGATGATATAACCAAGCATGCACTGGCGGACTATTTTAACACCCGCCTGGTAGTGAATGAAGCCACATTCCGGCATATTGAGCAGCGTTTTAAAAACCGGAATATTGATCTGAACAAGCTCAACAGGGATCAGGCTCTGGTTCCCGAATCCTGTACGGTTCTTCCCAATAAGGCGGGAACAGCCCCAGGTATGTGGTTTGAGAAGAATGATACCATTTTTGTTTCAGTCCCTGGTGTTCCATTTGAAATGAAATATTTGATGGAGCATCAAATACTTCCCCGCCTCAGGGAGAACGGAAAAACAAAAGCCATTTTCCATAAAACGGTTCTTACCCAGGGACTCCCCGAATCCATGCTGGCCGAAAAAATTGAAACCTGGGAGTCCAACCTTCCCGGAAATATCAAGTTGGCTTACCTGCCTAACCCTATGGCGGTAAGGTTGAGGCTTTCTGCGTTGGGAGACGACAGAAATGAACTGAAACAGCAGGTTGAAAAAGAGATCGGGAAGCTGAAGCAACTGATTCCGGAAAATATTTTTGGTTTCGATACCGAAACCATGGCGGGTGTGATTGGCAGACTGTTGAAAGGGCAGGGCAGAACCCTCGCCGTATCTGAAAGTTGCACGGGTGGTTATATTTCTCATTTGATTACATCTGTTGCGGGGAGTTCAGCTTATTACAAAGGAGGCGTGACGGCGTATTCCAATGAAATAAAAGAAAAAATACTAAAGGTAGAGCCCGGAACGTTAAAGAAATACGGTGCAGTAAGCGAGCAGGTGGCCCGCGAGATGGCTTTGGGCATAAAGCATGAAATGAATGCTGATTATGCACTCGCAACAACCGGAATCGCTGGTCCAGAGGGAGGTACAAAGGAAAAACCCGTAGGAACCGTTTGGATAGCCGTTGCCGGTCCCGAAGAGGAGATTGTTGTGGAAAAATATGTTTTTGGGGATAACCGTGAACGGAATATAATCCGGTCAAGTCAGACTGCACTTCAAATGTTGCGCCGTTTGATCCTGGAGCGGGATTAATCCCCCGGACTTGCTCAAACAAACCCCGTGTTGAAGTTATGGATTCCGGATTTTTTTAAATAACTTCATGAAAGAATTGGAATAAACCGTGAAGAATGAAGAAGATACTTATTATTATTGTCATACTGATTGGGATAATATTCGCTGCATTAGCGACAATCCCCCTGTTTTTTAAAGAGGCTTTGCTGGAGAAAACCAAAGCCACAATCAATCAAAATGTAAATGCACAGGTTGAATTTTCCGATTTCCGGCTTTCGCTGTTTCGTCCTTTCCCTAAACTTACTGTTGAACTCATGGAGATTTCGGTAACCGGGACTGATGAATTTAAAGGGGATACGCTTTTTGAAGCCGGCGCTGTCCGTGCACGAATGCCATTCATACAGCTTTTTAATCCAGAAAATATGCAGATTGAGGAGATCAGCCTGCATCAACCCCGGCTTAAAATGGTTGTTGCCGAGACAGGAAAGGGCAACTGGGATTTGATGAAAGAAACTACGGTGGCCGAACCTGTGGATTCGGGGAAAACAAACGGACTTAACCTTCAGTTGGAGAAGTTTAAAATTGAAGAAGCTTTTTTTGAATATGCCGATCGTGAAACCGGCATGGCTGTGAAGTTTGATGATATTAACCTGGTTCTTTCGGGTGAAATGTACGGGACATCAGCAGATCTGGAGGTCACAGGAGGTGCCGGAGATTTTTCGGTCCGGTACGGCGATATTTCCTATATTTCAAAATGGTCGATGGAAACCCGGACACTTTTAAATGTTGACTATGAGAAACTGGATATAAAAATCAGTGAAAATGAATTGCAGTTAAACCAGTTGCCCCTTGAAGTGAACGGAGGAATTCAGATTCCCGGAGACAGCCTCCTTTTTGATCTGGATCTGAAATCCAAAACCTCTGGGTTCGATAACCTGCTTTCCATGGTTCCCCCTGAATATGCCTCTTACCTTGAAGAATTTGAAACCAGCGGAAATGCTACCCTTTCAGGAAAAATGGAAGGAGTCTATTTTGAAGAGAATTATCCGGCCTTCCAACTGGATATGATTGTCGAAAACGGGAACCTTCATTATGAAGGTCTTCCTGAAGGAATCAAAAATATCTCCGGCAATATTTCCATTACCAAACCCCAGGGAGAACTCGATTTAGCTGAGGTGAAAATTGAAAATGCACATGCCGAGGTGAAAAATAATCCGGTTGATTTTCAACTTGTGATAAATCAAATCATTTCAGACCCTTATTTTGACGGGGCCCTTAAAGGAAAACTGGACTTTTCTGATTTGAAAAGTACCTTTCCAATGGACAGCATCTTCCTGGCAGGCTTCGTGGATGCCGATGTGATGGTAAATGGCCATTATTCAGCCATTGAAAAGGAGGAATATTCCAAAATACAATCCGATGGAACCGTTTTGTTGTCCGGTTTTGAATATGATTCTCCGGAGCTTACCCGGAAAGTATTGATCCCGGAAGGAAGACTGGAATTTTCACCACGCGACGTCACCCTGAGTCAATTCCGGGTGAATGTGGGGCAGAGTGATTTTAACCTCAGCGGAAAGGTATCCAATTATCTGGGATACTATTTCAGCGATGCCAATCTTTCGGGTGATTTGGAAATGAATTCATCCCTGGTGAACCTGAATGAATTGCTGAGATTGCAAAAGGGAGATGAAGAAACAGGGGAGGAGAGCCTTCAGGAAGAAGAACCTGCAAAAACTGAATCACTGGCATTTGATATTCCTGAGAATATTGATTTTGTTTTTCGGTCCTCCATTCGTCGAGTGGTTTTTGATCAACTCCCTGTTTCGGACGTCAAAGGATTAATAACCGCTCAAAACGGTAAACTGGTGCTGGATGGATTATCCATGCAAATGCTTGATGGCAGGCTGGAACTCAATGGCTCATATTGGAATACTCCTGAGAATCAACCTTTCTTTGATTTTGGCCTTGATGCTTCCCGTTTCGATATTCCCATGGCTTACCAAACGCTCACAGGTTTCCGGAAATTGCTTCCGGTGGCCGGGCAAAGCCAGGGAAAAATGAATACCGACCTTAACGTTAGCGGGCGCTTAAGTCAGAACATGAAAATAATCGGTCCTACCGTCAATGGCAGTGGATCATTCGGCACAGAAAACCTGCGAATCGTTAATTCACCCGTTTTTAACCAGTTAAGAGGCATTCTAAAGGCAGAAAAACTAAAGAATGTTGCTGTTAATGATTTTAGAGCCCGGGTGGAAATCGAAGAGGGAGGTATTCAAATCAAACCGTTCACCACCCAAATTGCAGGACAGGAGACTTCCGTTACGGGAAGTATCAATACACAGAACATTGTAGATTTCAGGCTGGACTTTAACGTGGAACGGGACGCCTTTGGTCCCGATATCCAGCAGATACTGGCCGTGCTGCCCGGCGAAGAACGTATTCAGGAAATTCCCGCTTCGGTGATCGTTCAGGGGCCTGCCGGAGAAGCACAGGTGAAAGTCGACCTGGAGGCTGCCCGGAAAAAAATTACTGAGGAAGTGAAAAAATCAACAAAGGAAGACCTTCAACGATCGCTAAACAAGATAGGCGAGGGGCTTAGAAAGTTATTCAAATAACGTTTGCTATTCGTGTTTTTTCATTTTTATAGGTTTTAAATGTGGAATAAACACTGTATTTTCCTTTGCTATCTGTTTTTGTCACCACCTATGCTTTGAAAGGTATGATAAAAACTGTCCGGGTCTTTGCTTGAAACATAGCTGTATTGTTCGCGGACACGGGTAAGCGTTTTTTGAGCTTTTTGCGGAGTGAATTGCTTTTGCAATTGATCGCTCATGTTTACCGGCCCTTTGTTGAGGTGGTTAACCAGATTCTTCTCCAGACTTTGAAGCTCTGCAATTACTTTGGAGATATGGTCGGGCTTCAATACGGGTAGCATGGGTTTTAACAGTTCAAGTTCATTTTTTGGAACCGGTTTTTGAGTAGTTATTACCTTTTCGCCATTCACGGTAATGATTTTTTGGCCATACTTTTTTAAAAGATCATTTCTTACAATTTCTGCCTTTTTCAGGGTTGTTACCACTTTTTCACCCTTTTCGAGCATTTTTGTAATCTGATTTTCATTTTCGAGATTGTAAGGCGGAATATCGCCCGGGTCAGGAAGCTGAGCAAAAACTGCTGTTGCGTAAATGCAAAGCAAAATCAGTGTTCCAATTAGTGAAAAATTCATGTTTCTCATTTCTCATTCCTCCAAATTAGTTTATAAAAATAAATTCGTATATCTATTATATTATATTATTAAATCCTTTCATAAGATTACGGAGCCCCTCTTGTAACCTTTATCACCACCGAAAACTGGCCCGAGTTGGAGTATTCTTCGCTGAAGGTACAATCGTTTATACCTATGCTTAACGCTCCTTTTTTGCCGCCAATGGTTATTCCTTTTCCCACAAAAAAGATATCGGAACCCACTTTGGCGATTAACCCGGCATGGCCTTCGGATCCACTAAAATCTCCTCCGACAGGATCACCACAATATCCCCAATCAGGGGGGAAATCTTGATAATAGTAATCCCTCGGATACCCCTCCGGATCAACGCAAGAATCGGGATGACCATTTGAGAAGCAGACCTTTCCGGTGGCTTTAAATTCAACCTTATCGTTGGGTTGTAAAACGATTCCGGTATTTTTCCAGGGAACATTCCCGGGAATTACCACCACAACCTGGTCAATTTTTGCTTCAATTTTCACCGGCTCCATGGCTACATTAATGTTTTTGCGGTTTTTTACCGGTTCTTCACGGGTTTTCATGCCTGCAATTACTTCTTTTCAATAGCCACTGAAAGACTGGCACTGCCTTCGGCAGCCATAACAGCAACATTAATATCACCTTTTTCGGCAGACAACATTCCTTCTTCGTTGTTGTGCGAAACCAGATTACAGGTAAAGCCGTTCTTTTTTAGCTCCTTTTGATATTTTATTAGCACATCACCCGGAACTTTTTCAACCATCATGGTCCACATTTTTCCATCATTCATGTCATGGGATATAACTTGTTCAACACTTCCAAAGCTAAACTCGGGCACTTCTTCAGGAATTTCAGAAGGCCAAGTTTTATCATCTACATTGGACGTCAACGTGCCATCTTCGGTTTTTATGGTAAAGCTTTCGTTATCAATATTCACATCAACTTCTTCGCCACTGGCTTTTTCCATTATTTTTTCTGCAATTTTTTCGGCGCGTTTTTCACTGGTGTTACGGCAAGCAAAAGTTACCGTAAACGCCAGCAAGATGATAATCAAAACAAATTTTGTCTTCATTTTTTAATGATTTTAAAAGTTTCCGGATTTTCAGGATTGTTTGTCCTTAGGTAATACATACCCGGTTTTAAATCATTTAACTGCAGTTTTGAAACCGGATCATTCAAAATAAAGTTTTTAAGCGCCTTACCGGTGTTGGAATATATGGTTCCGGCAACGGCTTCGGTTAGGTCGCCAATGCTAATATTTAACTCCGCCCGGAACGGATTGGGATAAACCAGAATTTTATCTCCTTTCTTCAGTTCTTCTGCTGCCGTAATTACCTCATCCGGCTGGCCAAAACCCTGAGTAAAAAAGTGCGATGAACCTTCGAGCGTTTCAATGACTGCTTCACCAATCGTCCAGTTCAATGAGCCGGTGGGTTTTTCAAAATATTCACCGGCAGAACCACAAACATTCAGCCACACTCCTGCCGGGTCGTAAGGCTCCTCATCTCCACCTCCATTGCCACCATTTCCTCCGTTACCATTTCCTTCACCATTAATTCCGCCACTGGCAAACTCGGTTTTTGCCGTATAGGACACCGTTCCTTCAACCTCTTCATCAAAGATAAAAACAGACAACACCGAAATTTTAATTCCCGGCACATACCATACATATTCTGTTGTTTTTAAATTCTGGCTGCCAGGAGTTCCATCAACATAAAACATACTCGATGTAATGTCCGATTTTACCATCAACGCATTTTCAAATACACCTGCCGGAGTTTTTACCGTTCCATAGCCAACAGCTTTGGTTTTTTTTACAGCAACATCCTTGTATTCATATGGGCTGGTTTTATTTGTTGCAGCCCATATTTCAGATGAACTATCAAATTCATTTCCATACGTAAAAGGCAAAAGCAAAACGGTATCCGGATTTACATATTTGCT
>CAYTDH010000236.1:0-7265 GCA_964436325.1 uncultured Tangfeifania sp. | reverse complement strand
CAGTGAATCTTACGAGGAAGCCCGCACGGGGTATACCCAGGCGCTAAATCTCAAACCTGAAGAAACCTACCCGCAGGAGCGTCTCGATGAGATTGCCAGTCTGCTCGAAGAAATAGCGAACACGCAAGAGGCCTACGACCAGGCCATTGCCCAGGCTGATCAGGCCTTTGACAATGAATCGTACGAGGAAGCCCGCAGCGGTTTCACCCAGGCCTTGAATCTCAAACCTGAAGAAACCTACCCGCAGGAGCGGCTCGATGAGATTACCAGTCTGCTCGATGAAATTGCCAGCACACAGGAGGCCTACGACCAGGCCATTGCCGAGGCCGATCAGGCTTTTGACAGTGAATCGTACGAGGAAGCCCGCACGGGGTATACCCAGGCGCTAAATCTCAAGCCTGAAGAGTCTTACCCGCAGGAGCGTCTCGATGAGATTGCCAGTCTGCTCGATGAAATTGCCAGTACGCAAGAGGCCTACGACCAGGCCATTGCCGAGGCTGATCAGGCTTTTGACAGTGAATCGTACGAGGAAGCCCTCAGCGGTTACACCCAGGCGCTGAACCTCAAGCCTGAGGAAACCTACCCGCAGCAACGGTTGGAGGAAATTAACCGGATTGCAGCACAGCGGGAGCGGGAGGAAAATTATCGTTCCATCATTCTGGCAGCAGATGCTCTTTTCAGAGAAGAGTCATGGGCAGAGGCAAAATCACGTTATGAGGGGGCATTGGCGCTGAAGCCGGATGAAACTTACCCGCAAAGCCAGATCGTGAAAATTGACAATCTTCTGCGCCAGGCGGAAGAAGCTTCTGAAACAGTGGTTGAAGCCCCTCCTGAAACAGACGGGGAGGTCATGACAGAAGCCGGACTGACGGAAATATACAACGAATACATTGAACAGGCGGATGAATATTTTGACCGGGAAGCCTATAATGTGTCCCGCGCCTGGTATTACAAGGCCCTCGATGTTAAGCCGGAAGAGCCTTATCCCATGGAGCGGATTGATGAAATAAACCGGTTACTGGGCCAGTTGTTGCTTAGCCAGCAGGACCGCGACTATCAACGATTCATTAACCTTGCCGATTCTACATTCCGTGAGAACCAACTGGCCGTGGCAAGAGGATGGTATAACCGGGCCCTTTCCGTAAAAGGAAGTGAAGCTTATCCCCGGGGACAGATTGAGGAGATTAACCGGTTGGTGGAACAGCAACTGGCTGGCCAATCAGGTGAGATGTTTGAGAATCACCTCAAAAATGGGGATGCTGCTTTTGAAAATGCGGATTACAATGTGGCCCGTTTCTGGTATAAAAAGGCCCTGGAACTGCGTCCCGGCGATGAACAGGCAAAGGAAAAGCTGGAAGAGATACGGACAATACTGGAATAGTTTTTCTAACCTGCCCTATTCATGAATTTTAACATTTAATTGAATTAAAGCAGGTTAGTCCGATTTAGTTACACTTAGTTTTCGAAGAAAAGTTAGTGTAACTTAATCGGCAACAGTTTAGTCGCATATATTTATGAATTAAAGAGGCTAAAGAACCGATGGCCATCTGTTGATCAATTGGCGGAGACGTTCTCTGCATGGTCACGTTATGTTTGCACACTTAATAATCTGTTAAATTTAGTTGAAATTGACGAACGAGAACTGGTACTTTAACAGTTTTAGTTTTAACGATGATTATAAGAGCAGGTATAGGTGCTGCAACAGGTATTGCAGTTCAAAATCACAAAACTATGCTCCGTGAAACTTTTGTGCCGTAGAGTTTTAGTGGCACGAATTGGCTTTTTTTATTGTACCATTTTGCAGCTTCCCTGATATCCTCTTTTGCAGGAGGTAAAATGATGGATTTATACATTACGGTTCTTTTTCAATATCATCCATAGCAGTATCAAAGTCTATGGCAGAACCGGGGTTCTTGCGGTAATCTTCAAGACGTTGCCTTACCAAATCTTTGTGCCATTCCGGCACATCAACCTCTTCCTGCTCTATACCCTTGTATTTGTTTTTTAGGTCGTTCCATTCATTAATAGGGATAAAAACACCCATTGTTTGCCCTGTGCTGTCTGAAATATATTGTAAGTTCATAATTATTCTATTTTGAGTCTAATAAGACTATTTATTTGCTAATATACGAAATTATAAGACGATATTTAAAACAATAATTCTTTGTTTGTTGGGGATTTACTTTTTGGACAGTGTTCATTCCACATTTTCATACTATTAAAATTGTTTATTTTCAAAGGTATAGTATGGAACTCGCATTATTTTAATTATCTTCTTGGGTGTAAATATTTTACATGCTCGTTTTATGCCTTCTTTGACGAAAAGATTTTTGTGGACAAAGTCCAAAATTCAGCAACGCGAAAAATTGTTTACTCCGGCATATTTTGTTATATTGAAGCAAAAAGACCGTAATTTTCAGTGTTTCCTTAAGTCCTGGATTTTTTGACTATCAGGAAAGGAAATTATTCTGTAAAAAGATGCTGGACAAATTCCGGAAAAATGTGAAACGAAAACAAAACCTATGATTATTATTCATTCTTACGGGTGGGCGGTTTTGCTGGCCTTTATTACCATGTTGTGCTGGGGGTCCTGGGCCAACACCCAGAAAATGGCAACCCGGCACTGGCCTTTTCAATTGTATTATTGGGATTATGCCCTTGGTGTTTTACTGCTGGCTCTTGTCATGGCCTTTACAGCCGGAAGCTGGGGGGATGAGGGCCGGAGTTTCCTGGATGATCTTTCCCAGGCTCAGGGGAGGTATCTTTTCTCGGCCTTCCTGGGAGGAGTGATTTTCAACGCGGCCAATATTCTGTTGGTTGCTGCTATAGCCATTGCAGGAATGGCAGTGGCTTTTCCCATTGGCATAGGACTGGCGCTTGTTCTGGGGGTTATCATCAATTATGCTGCCACTCCCCTTGGTGATCCTGTCTTGCTTTTTCTGGGTGTTCTGCTGGTGGTGGTGGCCATTGTCCTCGATTCCATGGCCTACCGGAAACTGGCGACCGCTTCGCCGGTGACTTCCGCCAAGGGAATTGTGGTTTCCCTGATGGCTGGTTTTCTTATGGGGTTGTTTTACCGCTTTGTGGCTGCCTCAATGGCTGTTGATTTTGTTACGCCCATGGAAGGGAAATTGACTCCATACACCGCCTCGGTGGTCTTTGCCGTTGGTTTGCTGGTTTCCAACTTTGTTTGGAATACCGTTTTCATGTACAGGCCCCTGACCGGGGAAAAAGTATCCTATAAGGATTATGTTGTTAAGGGAAGTTTCAGGTTGCATCTCATCGGTATTTTGGGAGGAGCCATCTGGAGCCTGGGAATGACGCTCAATATTCTTGCTGCAGAGCAGGCAGGGTTTGCCATTTCATATGGTTTAGGACAGGGAGCTACCCTGATTGCAGCTTTGTGGGGGGTATTTATCTGGAAGGAGTTTAAAGGAGCCCGTGGTGTGAAAGGGTTGTTAACGGCCATGTTCCTGTCCTTCGCTGCAGGATTGATTCTTATTATTTTAGCACGCATCTATTCCGCATCATGAAGCCAAAAATTATTGTTGCCGGAAGCTCCAATACCGATATGGTGGTAAAGGTTCCCCATATTCCTGCACCCGGTGAAACCATTCTGGGCGATGATTTTATGACCATTCCCGGGGGAAAAGGAGCCAACCAGGCTGTTGCGGCCTGCCGGTCGGGGTCGGATGTGGTTTTCATAGCCTGTATTTCAGATGATGCGTTTGGAAAACAGGCTCTGGAAAATTACCGGAAAGAGGGAATCGATGTCTCCTGCATTAAAGTAAAACCGGGAATTCATTCGGGAATTGCCCTGATCAACGTTGCTGCCGGCGGAGAGAACAGCATTTCGGTCGCTCCGGGGGCCAACTGGTATATTCTCCCGGAAGATATCAGGCATTGCCGGCAGGTTTTCTCAGGAGCTCATGTGGTTTTGGCTCAGTTGGAGATTCCCCTGAAGACGGTGGAAGCGGTTGCTGACATGGCTGCTTCTGAAAATATTCCGTTTATTTTAAACCCTGCGCCTGCCGTAACCTTACCAAAGCATCTGCTGAAAAAGGTGGATATCATTACCCCCAATGAATCGGAAGCGGCTCTTCTTACTTCACGAAGTCATTTCAGCGAGAAAGATATTCCCGCAATGGCAACTGAGATTTATGAGATGGGTGTGGAAACAGTCATCATTACCCTCGGAAGTAAAGGAGTTTGGCTGAAATCCAGCGCTTATGAGGAAATGATACCCGGCTACAAGGTGAATGCAATAGATACGACCGCCGCCGGTGATGTATTTAATGGCACCCTGGCTTCGGCTCTGGCTCAGGGAAAACCTTTGAAGGAAGCGATCGGTTTTGCCCAGCGCGCGGCTGCGTTGTCGGTGACGCGTATGGGCGCACAGCCTTCTGCGCCTGGTTTGAAAGAGATCGAGGATTTTTATTCCAAATGATAAATCAAACAAGTCATGAAAATTTTTTTCTGTTTTTGCATTTTTTGCATTTTTCTGGCAGGGTGTTCTGTTTCTGAAACTGAAGATGGAATCGAATCTTTTGGTGACGGCGAACTTGTCTCTATTTCAAAAGCATCCCTGCAGGACAAGATCAAAGGAGGATGGGCCGGCCAGGTAATTGGATGTACCTATGGCGGACCTACCGAGTTCAGGTGGAACGGGACCCTTATCGATGACCATGTTCCCATCCCATGGGACGATACACGTATTCAGTGGTATTATGAAAATGCTCCGGGATTGTACGATGATGTCTATATGGATTTGACGTTCGTGGAGGTTTTTGAGAAACACGGCCTGGATGCCCCTGATTCCCTCCATGCACTGGCTTTTGCGCGAGCCGAATACCCTTTGTGGCATGCCAATCAGGCGGCCCGGTATAATATACTGAATGGGCTCATGCCTCCGGCTTCAGGTCACTGGAAAAACAATCCCCACGCCGATGATATCGATTTTCAGATTGAGGCCGATTTTGCCGGACTGATGGCACCAGGAATGGTGAATACTGCCGCAGAAACGGGCTTCCGGACAGGACATATCATGAATTATGGCGACGGGGTTTATGGTGGTGTATATGTGGCTTCGTTGTATGCCCTTGCCTTTGTTTATGATGACATCTCCTTTATCGTGGAAGAAGCATTGAAAACCATCCCCCCTGAAAGTGAGTTTTACCAGTGTATTGTCGATGTCATTCAATGGCACAAAAACTTCCCCGGCGACTGGAAAAGGACTTGGTTTGAAGCACAAAAAAAATGGACCCATGATATTGGATGCCCTGATGGTGTTTTTGTTCCCTTTAATATCGATGCTAAAATCAATGCCGCCTATATTGTCATTGGCTTGCTTTACGGGCAGGGGGATTTTGGTGCGACCATCGATATCAGCACGCGTTGCGGATACGATTCCGATTGCAATCCTGCCAATGCGGCTGGTATCCTGGGAGCTGTGAAAGGGTACAGCCAGATTCCGGAGTATTGGAAACAAGGCCTTGACAAAGTGGAAGATACTCCTTTTCGTTATACGGATATGTCGCTGAAAAAAGCGTATGAGACCGGATTCCGTCATGCTGTTGAAATGATTGAGCGAAACGGCGGCGGGCAGGAGGGTGACGTTTTTTTTATTTCTTACCAGGTCCCGGAAATGGTTCCGTTTGAAAAAGGATTTGAGGGAATATTCCCTGTTGAACGAAAAAGATTAGGAATGCCAGTAAACCCTGGAAATCCTGAAATCTCCTTCCAAATGGAGGGGTGTGGTTTTGTGATCAACGGGAGGGCTGCAAAAGGACCCGCTTTTCCGGATACGACCCTCCTGGTTGATGTTTATGCCGGCGACCAGTTATTGGAAACGGTAAAAATGCCTACAAAAAACCTTATACGTCGCCATGAGGTGGCCTGGAATTACGACCTTCCTGAAGGAAAACACACCATTTCCCTCAGAAGCCGCTTTGTTCCTGAAGGCTACAGTATAGAAACAGGGGATTTTCTGGTGTATTCCAGCACCGATCCCGGGAGGAAAGTTTATTTTGAATGGTTATTTGGTTTGCCTGAATAAGCATGGTATATTTGGATATCAGTTAATTTTGTTCTGTTCCTTTAACGTTAGGATTATGGAAAATTTTAGAAGGATGTTTATCCGGTTTTTTAGTTTTAATAAAGTGATAATAATTATGATGATTACCTTGCTTTCTTTGCCGGATTCCTTGTCCGGAAATACAAAAATACCGGTCATTTTTGATACCGATGCCAATAACGAAGTTGATGATCAGCATGCCCTGGCTTATCTTCTTTTTAGCGGCGATAACTTTCTTGTTGAGGGCGTAACCGTAAATGCCACCAGTTCTCCGGCGGGGTATTCGGAGGAGTCGGATGTGCGGGATCACTACGCCGAAGCCAAACGGGTGATGGAATTATGTGGCGGATTCTATGGAAAGATACCCCTGAAGACAGGAGCTGATGGCTCTTTTGAGGAGATTCGATCGCATATCGATCAGCCTGAATTTGACGGGCACGAGGCTGTTGATTTCATTATCGAAAAGGCGATGAAACAGCGTGCAGGGAAATTGGTCCTGCTTCCTGTGGGGAAGTTAACCAATATTGCACTTGCACTGTTAAAAGAACCTGGTATTGCAGAAAAAATCAGAATTGTATGGCTTGGGGCCAACTATCCCGAGCCGGGAGAACATAACCTGGAATGGGATATCGAGGCCATGAATTATGTATTGGATGTGGATGTGCCTTTTGAAATGGTAACCGTACGCTACGGGAAACCCTCCGGAACGGCTGCTGTTATGGTTTCGCAGGCTCAGATTCTGCACCGGATGCCCGGAAAGGGACCACGCATTTCCTCCCCTGTTACCGGACGACACGGCGGGGCTTTTTACAATTGGGGGGATTATTCCGCCAACCTGTTTGAGAAATATACCATGTGGGGCGACCCTCCCGGCAGAGCATTGTTTGATATGGCGGCGGTTGCAGTAGTGAAAAATCCGGGATGGGCTAGCACACGTGAAATTCCGGCACCGGTCTACAGGGAGGGAGAATGGACGGACCGGCCCAACAATCCAAGAAAAATTATCCTCTGGGAATGGTTTGATGTTTACGGAATTATGAATGACTTTTTTCAAACTATGGAGGACCCTATATTTGTTCAGGTTGAATGATGGATTGAGGCAAACCGATTAGAGAATTACGAATTGGAGGGCTCGCAAAGGCGCAAAGGCACAAAGTTAATTGCAATAATATCAGTTGGTTAAGAATTACGA
>CAYTDH010000235.1:0-7297 GCA_964436325.1 uncultured Tangfeifania sp. | reverse complement strand
TGTGATGTATCTTCGCTGGTTTCTTCCCGATGAAATGGGTATTCCTGTGGTTGACAGGCCTGAACACGGGTATCCAAATACCGGGAAATACGTGGATGCCTTCGGAAACAAAAATTACGTGTATGCCATTGGAAATCCTGGTAAGATGACCATTGACAGGGAAAGTCGCTACAACCATGCTCAAATTCGTTCCTCAGGATTCGGATTGGTTACTTTCGACCAAACTGAGCGAACCATTCATATTGATGCCTGGCGTTTTAAAGCCGATGTGGAGAATCCCAATCCGGTACGCGACCAGTTTCCGGGCTGGCCCCTTGAGATTTCACAGTTCGACAACCTGGGGAAAGGCGCTGATAATGTTTTGCCCACTTTCCATGTGAATAAACCCAACCCTTTGATGGAAGTGTTGAAAGAAGAAAACGGGGAGTTGGTTCAAATTTACAGAATCAAAGGCAGTACTGTTCAGCCAAAATTACATGAAAGTGGAAGCTATACGGTTATCATCGGAGAAGGGGAAACGAAAAAGATTATGGAAGGGCTGAAAACCCTTTCCGGGTCAAATGATAAAGAGATTTCGGTGGATATCTGATTGAGATTTCCCTGTGCCAGGCAACCCAGAATGAAATCAGCGAAATTCCGGAGGAAGATGTACTCCCCGCCAATGTGTTGGAGGCTGCAGGAGAAGATGTTGAGCAGAAATCGCTGCAATCGCGTGGAGAACAGACCGGAGAAGGCTTTGCTCTCTTTCATGGGAAAGGAGAAGGGAAAGATGACAGGGAAGTTGAACGCTATAAATACCTTAGGGATTTGAGTCGTGCCCTGGAAGAGGTATTGGAGGGGTACGATTTACCGCTGGTCGTTGCCTCCAAAGAAGAGACCTTTTCCGAATTCAGGGAGATTTGCTCTTACAAGAATATTTTCCCTCAGTTTGTTTCCGGCAATTATGACAATGAAGATATTATCCTCGTTCATGAGAAAGCCAATGAAGTTTTGTTTCCCTATTTCGATCAGGTAAAACGGGAGAAAAAAGAGAAATACCTGGAAGCGCCCGGTGAATTGATCAATTCAAAAACGGCTGAGGTGATCAAAGGAGCGCATGCCGGGCAAATTGAAGCCCTCTTTGTGGAAAGGGGAAAAAGGCTTTGGGGTCATTACGATGAAGAGACGGGTGTGTTGGATATTCATGAACATAAAGAGCCACTTGATCATTGCCTGATGGATTACGCTGCCCGCAATACTTTCCTGAAGCAAGGAGCGGTTTTTATTGAAAATATTGATGATATGCCTGAGAGTGGGTCTCCTCTGAATGCTGTCCTGCGGTTTTCGGTTAAATAAGAAGGAATTTTGCTTTTGTTGAATATTTTTCATTATTCGTGATTATCTTTGAAAGATGTAAATTTTTTTCAAGAACGAATAATCCTGAATGAATTACACGTTATTGTCTTTCAGTGTGGCTATTTTCTGGGTGATGTGGCCACTGCGGGGTGAAGCGAATCCTTCACCTGATAATGGTAAGCCCAATATTCTCTGGATTACCATTGAGGATACTTCTCCACAGTTTATTGGGTGCTATGGAAACAGCGATGCCCGCACTCCTGTCATTGATCAACTGGCAGAAGAAGGGGTTCGTTTCACCAATGCTTTTTCAACGGGGACCGTTTGTTCTCCGAGCCGCACAGCCATCATTACGGGGGTGAAAACGTATAAAACCGGAACAGGAAACCACCGGAGTAAATTTCCTGTCCCGGAGTATATGAAAGGATTTCCTTACTACCTGCAGAAGGAGGGGTACTATACTTCGAATAACCGGAAAACGGATTACAATGTGCAGGGCGAAAAAGAATTTATTCAGGAGGCCTGGGATGAGAGCTCTGGGAAGGCGGGCTGGTGGAACCGGAACCCGGGGCAGCCGTTTTTCTCGGTTTTTAATTTTGTTGAATCGCACCAGTCGCGAACAATGACCATGACTTATGACTGGTATCTGAAGAATGTCTTTGATCATCTCGGGCAGGAAGAACGAATTGGCGACAATGCTTTTGACATGCCTCCTTTTTATCGTGACAGTCCAGCGATGAGAAAGCAATTCGCGCGGGTTTACAATTCGATTAAACTGATGGATAAGCGGGTAGGGCA
This sequence comes from uncultured Tangfeifania sp., assembly GCA_964436325.1. Lineage (GTDB taxonomy): Bacteria > Bacteroidota > Bacteroidia > Bacteroidales > Prolixibacteraceae > Tangfeifania. The sequence continues at coordinate 5,164 of CAYTDH010000235.1, read as the reverse complement.
ATTGCTTGAACGCCTGGAAAAAGATAACCTGAGAGACAGTACCATCCTGTTTTTTTATGCCGATCATGGCGAGGGGATGCCCCGCGGGAAAACCAATGGGATTAATTATGGCTACCGTGTGCCGTTTATTGTCTGGTTTCCTGAAATGTACAAACATTTATCGCCATGGGGATCCGGCGGGGTTGTGGTGGATGAACCCATCGATTTCGCTGATTTGGCTCCTACGGTGATCAGCCTTGCGGGAGGGGAGATTGCCGGTCATATGAATGGGCGGCCTTTTTTGGGATCTCAGCGGCAAAATCCCCCGGAACATCTTTTCCTTTCCTCCGATCGCTCGGATAACGGCATCGACATGGTTCGCACGGTAACCGATGGGCGTTTTGTCTACTCCCGTAATTTTATGCCTTTTATTCCTGAGGCCCGTTACATCCGTTACATGGAAATCGGAGCCATAAAACAACAAATGCGTGAGGACCTGGCTGCAAACAACCTTTCGCCTTTGCAGGAAAGCTTGTTTGAGGAGCGGCCTCCGGAATTTTTGTTCGATATTGAAAATGATATCTGGGAAACGAAGAATCTGGCTGAGGAGCCGGTGTATAAAGCAGTCCTTGAACGAATGCGTTATTTGTTAAAAGAGGAGGTCGTCCGGTCACGTGATGTGATGTTTCTTCCTGAATATGAAATTGATTTGCTTTCAGAATCCACAACGGCTTATGAATATAGGGTAGATGAGGATCAGTATCCGGTTGAGGAGATTGCAGAGGCTGCTTTTTTATCGGGATTCAGGGGGCCTGAGGCGATAAAACAGCAGATTAATTGGCTCAATAGTGAAAACAAAATCGTTCGCTATTGGGCGGCCATGGGATTATGCAGTCAGCATCCCGATGACATGAAACCTTTTTCTGAAGTCGTTATCCAGGCCATGGAGGATGAATATCCCCCGGTGGCAGTAACAGCTTCGGCCATCGCCAATGGAATGTTCCACAACCAAAAAGCAGAGAAGAAACTGAAGGATTTTTGTGCCAGTCCGGACCTGAATATCTCCCTTATGGCGGTGAATTACCTGCTCTACACCCGGAATAAAGAGCCTTTTGTTGAAACCATTCGCCGGGTTCATAAAATGGAAGACCGGAATTACAATGTAAAAGCTGCCTGTATGGATTTTCTGGGCAGTCTGGGGCTTGTACCCAACAATCCCGATTACCGGCAGTGATATATCCATTCCCCTTCAGTTCATTATTTCACTTTTTGACTGAATTTACCTGGGATAACACGGGGATTGGATCCTGCCAGAATTTCCACAACCGGTGCTGCAGAAAACGAATTAGAAAATCCAGGAAAAATGAAAAAGAAATCTATTACAACACAGGAATTTGATCAGTTATTTGAAGCGGAAAAAGACATCACTGGGTTTTTGGATATGAATACTGCAAAACGGAGTGGTCTGGAAACCCGTCGTGTAAGTGTGGATTTTCCTGAATGGATGATAAAAATGCTGGATCAACAGGCCATGAAACTTGGCGTTACCCGCCAATCGATAATAAAATTTTGGATCTCAGAGAAGTTGAAATCAGCCTAACCACATCCTTTTTCTTGGAGATTTCATTTCTTATTGAAAACAGGGAGTACCTTACATTGTATTTATTACAAATTGAATATATTTGTGCGCATTAACAAAATCCGATAAATTTCCGGGGATGAGAAAATTAATTCTGCTTGGTTGTGCTTTTCTATTTTTTAGTTTTTTTTCGCAGGTATTGGCCGGCATAAAGAAAGACACCATTATTGGGACGTTCAACCAGGATTTCGTTTATCAGGTCAAAAAGGCGAAAGGAGCGATAGTCATTGACGGGGTTATTGAAGAAGCAGACTGGCAAGCAGCTCAGAAAGCCGATGATTTTTACCGTGTATTGCCCATTGATACGGGTTTTGCGCATCAGCAATCGGAGGTACTCATGACGTATGATGATGAGGCCCTTTACGTTGCCTTTAGGTTTTTTGATACCATTCCCGGGAAACGCATTATGGAATCGTTCCGGCGGGATTTCAGTTTTGGGAGCAACGATAATTTTCTCTCCTTTTTTGATACGTTTTTGGATCAAACCAATGGATTTTCTTTTGGTGTTTCTGCCTCAGGAGCCAAGTGGGACGGAACCATGAGCGATGGTTCCTCAGTAAATCTTGACTGGGACTGCAAATGGGAGTCGGAAACGAAGCATTATCCGGACCGGTGGGTGACGGAGATGCGTATTCCGTTCAAATCGGTACGGTATCCCTCTGGCAGTCAGCGATGGAACGTAAATTTCAGCCGTCTTGATTTAAAGACCAATGAGAAATCAGCATGGGCGGCAGTACCGAGGCAATTCCCTACGGCTTCACTTGCCTACACCGGAGTCATGAAGTTTGATGAGCCCCTGCCCAAACCGAGAACGCAACTATCGCTGATCCCCTATGTTTTTGGCAGTTTTGCCCGCGATTATGAAGCAGCAACCGACGCTGAATATGATAGAGATTTTGGATTCGACGCCAAAATTGGATTCTCTTCTTCCATGAGTCTCGACTTGACCTATAATCCGGATTATGCCCAGGTAGAGGTTGATCAGCAGGTGACGAATATTGACCGGTTTGAACTTTTTTTTCCGGAAAAGCGGCAGTTTTTTCTGGAGAACAGTGATCTGTTTTCCGGCTTTGGGGCCAATACCGTGACTCCTTTCTTTTCAAGACGTATTGGTCTTGATGCCCCTGTTCTGGCGGGTGCGAGGCTGAGTGGCAAACTGGGGAATGACTGGCGCATAGGCTTTATGAATATGGCTACACAGAAAACCAGTCAGCATCTTGCCCGGAATTTTTCGGTGGCGTCGGTTCAAAAAAAGGTCTTTGCCCGCTCAAATTTTGGAATCATTCTGGTGAATAAAGAGTATCTGAATCAACCGGAAGGCAGCAACCTGTTTAACCGGGTGGCCGGATTCGATTACAACCTGGCGAGTAAAAATAATTTTTGGGACGGGAATTTTTTCTATCACCGTTCTTTTCAACCTGGGAATCCCGATAAACAGTATGCCCAGGGGGCCAGTCTGACATACAGCATCAAAAATCTTGAGGTGGAGATGGTCCAGCGGTCGGTAGGAAAAAACTACAATGCTGAAGTGGGGTATGTTCCAAGGACAGGGTATCATTTTTTCAGTCCGGAACTTTCCTATCTTTTTCTTCCCAACAAACGGGTGGTCAGTCACGGAATTGCGGTTGATTTCAGGTATTATACCAATCCCGTATTTGATAAAATAGAACATGAAAACATTTACAGTTATCAGTTTTCGTTTAAAGACCGTTCTGAAATGATTATCGGATACAAAGATTTGTTTGTTGAACTGCAGGATGATTTTGATCCTACCCATGTGAATGACCATTCGCTGGAAGCGGGGACCAGTTATCATTTCGGGGGTGCTTTCCTGCATTACCAGTCTACCGCCAAAACCCTTTTTAACTGGCAGGCTGAGGCGGCCAAAGGAGACTTTTATAATGGAAAGATTCAATATATCCAGGGAGAAATGGGGTACCGTTTTCAACCATATGTTAATTTTTCCCTGAATTTCAATTATACCGATATCGATTTACCCCAGCCGTTTAATCCTGCCAGGTTATGGCTTTTGGGTCCAAAGCTGGATGTCACTTTTTCCGATAAAATATTCTGGACCACTTTCGTTCAGTACAACGAACAGATGGATAACATGAATATCAACATGCGGTTTCAATGGCGGTATCAGCCGGTTTCCGATATTTTTCTGGTGTATACCGACAATTACCTTCCGGGAAGCTGGAATTCCCGCAACCGGGCCTTGGTTCTGAAAGTTGCTTATTGGCTCAATTAGTAAATGACATCTCACGTTTGGCTTGACACCAGAGGGAGGAGCTCGGGTAATCGGTTGATTTTACCTAATTGTTAAACTGGCAGGGGCTGTTTCATTCTATTGCCTGCATCAGGAAAAACCCTTATCTTTGCCTACTTTTAAAACAATTTGCATTTTATAATTGTCTATTTAATAACGCAATAAACGCATCATCAAAATGAAAGTAACTGTCGTAGGAGCAGGAAATGTGGGAGCCACGTGTGCTCAAGTCGTTGCCGAAAAGAACATTGTTCAGGAAGTTGTCCTTCTGGATATTAAAGAGGGGATATCTGAAGGGAAAGGCCTGGACTTGTGGCAAACAGCCCCGGTCAATTATTACGATACCCGTTTGGTGGGTTCCACCAATGATTATTCGAAAACCGCCGACTCGGAAGTGGTTGTGATTACTTCCGGCGTTCCGCGCAAACCCGGGATGAGCCGCGATGATCTTATCTCCATTAATGCCGGGATTGTGAAAAGCGTTACCGAAAATGTTGTGAAATATTCGCCCAAAGCCAAAATCATCATTGTTTCCAATCCTTTGGATGTGATGACTTATGCGGCTTACGCCACAGCCAAAAAGCCCAAGAATCAAGTTATGGGGATGGCCGGGATTTTAGACACTGCGCGCTACCGGGCCTTTCTTGCAGAAGCCCTTGATGTATCGCCGCGCGATATCCAGGCGCTGCTAATGGGCGGCCACGGTGACACCATGGTCCCCCTGCCCCGTTATACGACTGTTTCCGGAATTCCGGTTACTGAATTGATCGACAGTGAAAAGCTGGATGCCATTGTTGAGCGCACCAAGAAAGGTGGTGGTGAATTGGTAAACCTTATGGGTACTTCGGCATGGTATGCTCCCGGTTCTGCTGCTGCTCAAATGGTGGAAGCCATTGTTATGGACCAGAAGCGGATTTTCCCCTGCTGTGTAAAACTGGAAGGTGAATTCGGACTGGAAAACATGTTCGTGGGGTCACCTGTTAAGCTGGGGAAAAATGGCGTTGAGGAAATCATTGAGGTTCAGCTGAATGATGATGAAAAAGAGTTGCTCCACAGTTCTGCCAAAGCGGTTAAAGGTGTGATGGATATTCTGGACGGGATGAATATCCTTTAAGCCGCATTGGTCTCTGGCCATATGGCATGCCCGGCATTCCAAAGTCCCGGAAAAAACTGGGGCGGTAAACCTATTTCAACGGCTGTTTTTTTAAAGACAGCCGTTTTGTTTTTTTTGAAAATGAAACGAGTCATGTCCGCCGGCCGGCGGACACACAGGAGAA
>CAYTDH010000234.1:0-7328 GCA_964436325.1 uncultured Tangfeifania sp. | reverse complement strand
AAAAGGAACTTCTGCAGGCTGATCTTGTTCTGCCTTCTCTCGATGCAGCTACACCAAAAACCTTCAAAAAAATCAATGTGCCCGCCCGGGAGCTCAATATTCAAACCTGCATTGAAGGTTTGGTGGATTTCCGTAAAAAATTTGCTGGAAAAATATGGCTGGAAGTTTTCATCCTTCCGGGATACAATGACACCCGGGAAGAACTGACCGAATTAAAAAAGGCCATTCAGAAAATATCACCCGATCAGGTCCAGCTCAATACCCTCGACCGTCCCGGATGGTACGAAAAAATCAGGCCGGCAACACATGGAGAGCTTCAGCAAATCATCGATTTCTGGCAACTTGGTAATGCCACCATCATAGCCAAAGCACCTGCCCGGAAGAAAATAGTGTCTTACCGGAAAGACATGGAGTCGGCGATTCTCGGAACCATTGACCGGCGCCCATGCACAGCAGATGATTTGGCTCAGATACTGGGAACCCACATCAACGAAATCAACAAATACCTCGATACGCTGGAGCAGGACCAAAAAATTGAACACATCCACCAGGACCGGGGTATATTTTACCAGTCGAAAAAAAAACGCTGATGCGAGATTCTATTATTCGCCCGATTTGGTTTTTACCAAAATGACGCCACCCATGCCCCTTGAACCATAACGGGCCGAAGCGGAAGCGCCCTTTAAAACATCGATGCTCTTCACTTGCGAGGGAGGAATATTCTGAAAAACGGAAAAACTGACCACCGAACCATCGACCACAAGAAGAGCTGAATCCTCTCCTCCCATAGTATTGGTTCCCCTGACTTTTATACCGTCGTAAGCAACGGAAACGCCACTAATGCGTCCTTCAACAATGTCGAGAATAGAATCATAGTTGCTATAGTCGTTCTTTTCAGACTCAAAATGCTGGATAGCATGGGTTAGCTTTTCCTCTTCAATGTGGCCATATCCTGTGGCAACCTCAAAATTTTTATCCCCGTTTTTAAGCCTCATATTTAAATTCACGGAATCTCCCGGTTCTACATTCTTCAAACGGACACGTTCGTTGAAAAAGCCGTTGGCTTCAAAAACAAGTTTATCATTCTCATCGCAAACAAGCGAATAATATCCGGTGGTATCGGTTAAGACCTCGTTTCCCGAACGCTTTGCAGTTACGGTCACTTTATGAAGCGGGTACTGCTCATAAGTGGTGACTTTTCCTTCGATAGTCCGCTCTTGTGCATGGACATTCACCTGAAAAAGAATGGAAAAGAATAAAATACCTGCTGAAAAAGCAATTTGTTGAACTTTCATTTCAATTTTTTTTATGATTTAAGGTGTCTGAAGAAATCCGCGGAACAAGAATTTTGCAAAAAAGCCATTTTCCGGTCCGGGGTATTCCCCTAAAATTTCGGGTTATTTCAATCAAAAATAGTGCCCAAATGCTTTAAAGGATGAAAAAACCGCCCCGGAAAACCGGGACGGTTATTTTATTTTTCATGTCGAATAATTCGGACAAAAGGGCCTACCCTTTCGCCTGAAGTTTTCTACTTAGGACCTTCGCCATATTGCGGATTCTCCTGGTCGAACCAAAGTCTCTCGGTGTTAAGCACATCAGGATCGAGTGTACCGGTAGAAAATCCTTGTTCCTGAACAGCGTCCATCTGGTTTTGATAGTTCAAATCATCTTCGGTTGGTGTACCAACTGAGAAACGCCTTGGAATGGTGAGTTCGCTACCTGATGAGATGAATTCCTCCCAGGGAAGGTACTGACTCCCTTTTTTCGGGATACCTGAACGGCGAACGAGGGTCCAGATGTCGCGCGGAGTCAGCGAGAAGTTAATATACTGCTGAATGTAAATTTTCTCCAGTGCATCGGTGCTGAGATCGTAGGCATCCTGCTCAAGCAGGGCAGCAATTTCACCATCCCTCAGCTTGGTAGAGGCGGCCTCTGCCATATCCGGATCATCGTAAACCGGGTCACTGCTATAATAAGGGAACTGGTTGTTTTTGGCCAGTGCATCAGCACGAAGGATGGATAATTCAACACCCCAATCGAAATATTCCTGAGCACTTTTGGGCAGGTTGGCACCCAACTGCTTGAATTCAGCCATATAGAGGTTGGTTTCAGCAGCAGTTCCCAAAATAATATTCAGTGGAGGATCGTTATCTTTCAGCTCAATCACTTCACCACCCGGACGGGTTGGATAAGTATAATTATACGCTGTACGGGTAAGCTTCTCTGAGAACAGCGAAGTTGACCTGTACGATTTTTCTGCCGAACCAATGGCAATCCGGTTATATGCACCTTGATTGAAAATTTCATCATTGTCAGGATTCAACGTTTCATCCGGAGCCAAAGGAGCACCGTGATACCGTACCCAGGGTTCGCCGGGACCTTTCCAGCCTGCAAAATTTCCATCTTCGTCAAACTCCACATGGGGCTCAATGAACGAAGGAAGGGGCTGACCCACATCGATGAAGGCCTGAACAACCTCACCGTTGAAATGGTTTTTCTCAAACATAAAGCGCAGACGGGGGTCCCTGTTTCCCAGCAGGAAATCGATAAGGGTCTGACTGGCATGGCCAATCCACATTTCATTGCCTGTTCCGTAATATTTGATTCCCCTTTTGTAGATAAAATCATCATTCAGGTCATCCATATAACCTGCGGGTGAGTTGGCCACCTCTTCCACGATACTTATGGCGCGGGCACGGTCTTTATTGACCATACGGGCAGCAATTTTCAGCTTAAGAAGATTGCAATATTTGGCCCATTTGCCAAAATCACCACCATAAATCACATCCTGATTTCCCATCTGAATCTGATTCTCAACAGTAGTGAGCACATCTATGGCTCCATCCAGTTCATCCAGCCAGGTATTGAACAGTGTTTCCTGGTTATCCAGAACAGGTGTCAGGAGAGGCGGGTCGGTGTAAGGTGCAAGTCCGGCCTCGGTATAAACCAGTGAACCCGTTTTGTCGGTAATGGTAAGGGCCGTTCCAATCTGAACCGGAAAGGTCATCGCCCTCAGGCCCTGATAGGCCTGCTGCTCTTCCTCAGGCATGGCATCGATACGCATACGCATATCCATGGTTTGGGGAAACAGTCCTCCATAAATACCCTGGCCGCCTGTGGGGCCCATGATATTAAAATCAGGCTCATTTCCTCCCTGCACAGTGGTTACCTGCGTCCAGGGATAAATATACTGGAAGTTGTTGTAGAACCAGTTGGTGTAGTCATTGCCATACATATCCTGTATAGCGCGCGTCAGCGAGTACCTCAAATCAGGCTCTGACAAGGTAGAGGGGTTGGAGTTAAGGTCTGCAAACTTATCCTTGTCGCATCCCCACGCCACCAGAAAAATCAGAGCAAATATTAATTTATATGTTGTTTTCATATTTACCATTGTTTAAAAGTTATTAAAAGTCTATACTAAGTGTCATTGTATAATTGGCTGTATAGGGCATAAACGTGCGCTGGTAATACGATGCGCTACTGGACGTTCCCCTGAAACTTTCCGGATTCAGGTTATTGGGAAGTGAATTATACAAATAAGCTAAATTCCGGGCATTGAGTGAAACGTAAACATTTTTGGCACGGATTTTCTGAGCAATATTGCTGGGAAGGTTGTACCCGACAGATAAATTCCTCAGTGCGATGTATTTCACCTCATTAAACCAGGCATCGTTGACAACACCGGTACCCCAGGCATTGTTGAAATAATGGTAATAACTGGCGTGAGTCGGCTCAACATAGCCGGCATCGTAAGCTTCCTGATAGGTCATTCCGCCTACATCCACCTTTTCACCAGAAGGTGCGGTCACTTCCTGTCCATCGGCAAAAACACCTTCAGGAATCATACCATCATGATAAACACGCCCCTGGGTATCTTCGTACTGGCTGGTCCAGGTGATACCGCCTTCCTGCTCATCCCTGTATTCCAGAGAGCTTTCCATATATCCATAAGAGTGGCCGTACTTGTTGGTAAAAGAAGCGATATGGCCTCCGAAACGGGCATCGAGCAAGACACTTACGCGCAATCCCTTATACGTAAAAGCATTCTCCCATGAACCTTCGAAATCGGGGTTGATCTTACCCACTTCCTCTACTTCATAACTCCTTGTCCAGTAAGCACCACGGCTACCGTCGCTCCAGTTCAGAATTTTATTTCCGTTTTCATCTTCCAGCGGCTTGGTATCCGACATCAGTACACCATATTCTCCGTCTTCGAAAGCTACAGAACCAACACGGTAGTTCCCATAGTTCACGTATCCGGCAAGTCCTTTGTATTCACCTACCTCATCACGAAGGTCGGAGACCATCGTGGTGTTGTTCCAGTAGTTAAACGTAGATTCCCACTCAAAATTACGGGTTTTCACCGGACTTCCTTTCAGTGTCCATTCCAGACCGGAGTTGGTAAGCGTACCAATATTGGTAAACATACTGTTGTAACCGGTGGATGAAGGAATCGGGATACTACCTATCTGGTTGGTAATCGATTCATCGTAATACGCCAGGTCGGTACTCAATCTATTGTTAAACAGACGAATATCCAAACCAACCTCCATAGAGTTTTTCTTTTCAGGCTGGATTCCCCGGTCTACCAATGTTGTATTTTTGGAGTTCTGGTAAATAAACTGTCCGCCATCAAGCTCTACAGTACCTAACCCATATCCTCTGTTAATGGTATACGGGCTGGTATCGTTACCCACCTGTGCCCAGGAAGCACGGATTTTACCAAAAGAGAAAGCCTCAGGCAAATTAATGCTTTCGGTGAAGATCCATGAACCACTTACTGACGGATAGAAATACGAGTAGTTTCCTGAACCATCGGAATAAACCAGTGCTGAAGACCAGTCGTTACGCCCCGTAATATCGAGGTAAATCTGATCCCTCCAGCCAATGCTGGCGAGATAATACAACGAATTAATCTGTTTGGTTCCGCCGATTCCGGCACCTGTACCAAGGGTTCTTTTGGAGTTCCCCATGTAAAATCTTCCGGGAACAATCAAACCACCGTCGGTTTGAGTATAGGTGTATTGATCTTCCTGGTCCCAAATCTCCCCACCAACGATGAGGTCTGTATCGAAATCACCAAAAGTTTTGTTGAAGTTCGCCGTCAATTTTCCGGTTCGGCTCACTTTCACATCGTTACGCAGGTAATACGAACCACCTTCATTGGCATATCCAGAACCGAGGTTTTTGTTCTCCTGCTGAATGGTGTAATGGTTCATACTGGCTTCTGCTTTCACGCTCATCCAGTTGGTAAGATTGGCCGTAAGCGAAACAATAGGACGGGTAACCTGTTCATTTCTGACTGAAGTATTCATATTATAACCAAACCAAACACCATTCCCGGGTACATTTCCGTATTCATCGCCGTAAGCGGTATTGGGTATACCTCCATGAGGGGCCTGCCAAACCTCACGTTGCTTCCACTTTTCGGTATCGTACCAGTTCCGCCATCCGCCGAACGAATAGTTAGAACCCAAATCGGTAGCCGGATTCTGCGCACGCGAAAGCGTAAATGAAATCGACGCGTTGGCGGTCAGCCAGTTTGCCAGGTTATATGAACCTTTGAATAAAGTAGAGTTCCGTTCAAATTCATTGGAGGGGAAAATCCCTTCACGAAGATTGTAGGAGTTTGAAAGATAAAAGCTGCCTTTCTCATTGGCGCCACTCAGTGCCAAAGAGGTGTTGGAACTGGTACCCGTATCGTAGGCCTGATAAACCTGATCGGGATACCCCTGGTAGCTGTCTATGGTACGATCAAAGTCCTGAATGGGCCTTCCGTCAAAACGCGGACCGTAACCTAAACCATTTGCACCAAGCTTGGAAGGCATCATTTCGCCATCCACATCGCGCAGGTTAAACTGGTTGGTATCAAAACGGTAGAAATTTCCGTCTTCATCCTTTTCACCATAACCAATATAGCCGGCTATTGTTCCCGGACCAAATTCGTACTGGATGTCGGGAATGTCATACACGTGCTGAACACCAAAAGACTGTGTAACCCTTACACCAAGACCGCGCTGTCCCTGGCCGTCTTTGCTTTCAATCACCACAGCACCGTTGATACCGCGCGATCCGTAAAGGGCGGTTGCAGCAGCACCTTTCAGTACAGACACCGATTTGTAGTTATCCGGGTTCAGGTTCTTGAGAATGTTCCCAAAGTCGTTGGGGTTCCCAGACCAGTCTGCACTGGCATTGGAAACGGAATTTTCCAGAATCACCCCGTCGATAACGAAAATCGGCTGGTTGTTGTTGGAGTTCAATACCGAAACACCACGAATCTGAATTTTACTGTTCCCGAAGAGCCCGCCATCGGAAGAACCGATACTCAGACCGGCTGATTTCCCTTGAAGGGCATCCACAGTGTTTACGGTGTTGAGGTCGGCAATGTCCTGCCCCTCAACCTCAGTCATGGCATAACCCAGCTTTTTGGTTTCCCTTTCCACACCAAGGGCGGTAACCACAACCTCATCGATACCAACGGCATCCACAACCATGGTTACATCAATAGAAGAACGGCCATCAACGGCCTCTTCCACGGTTTTCATACCCACAAAAGAAAACATCAAAGTAGCATTCTCAGAATCTACTTCAAGGGTATAGTTTCCATCAACGTTGGTAATTGTACCGTTACTTGTACCTTTTTCAAGAACAGTAACACCAGGCATGGAAACACCTTCTTCATCAGTAACAGTACCTGTTACTGTGTGCTGTGCAAATGCACTTCCTATCAATGCAATGCACATTGTCAATGTTAAAAAAACCTTTCGCATAAAAAAATTAATTTAAATTCATAATTTTCATAATTAGACTTCTCTCTCTTTTCAATTTATCCATTATTTATAATTCACTGAAAATTTTCTGATAAAGCATCGCTGTAAGGCCAAGCAATCCGGATTGTTCCCATATGCGGGAAGTTACAATCTGGGTGTTCGCCACAATTTGTTCAAGGCAGTGCCGGTTGAGCGATTGCTGTATGGGCGTCATTACAAACTGATTGGCAGTGGATATGGGCCCTCCGAGAACAATAATTCCGGGATTGAGCAACTGAATCGTTACCGAAAGTCCTTTTCCTAGCGATAATCCCAACTGATGCAACAACCTTATGGAAAACTCATCCCCCGATTTGGCAGCATTGATAATGTCTTCGGGTTTCATTTCTCCCAAACGGTCTTTAAATCTCTCCGTTAACTGAGAAATCATATTCTCCCGGATTCCTTTGGTTGCTTCGTCCAGCAAAACATAAGCAGAGGTGACCGTCTCGAGGCATCCGCGTTTTCCGCAAATGCACAAATCCCCGTTTTCCACAAGCTGGATGTGCGACAATTCGC
>CAYTDH010000233.1:3384-7331 GCA_964436325.1 uncultured Tangfeifania sp. | reverse complement strand
AAAGAGGAAAGGGCGTACACATAACTGCCGTACACGGTAAGGGCCCGCAAATCCGTTGCATTGGTGACGGTAGTTACGGCGGCTGCTGAACCGGGGGTGCCGATATCGACGACGATAAGGCCGTCATCATCCGCCACAAATGCGTAATCATCGAAAACTGCCGTATCCCACGCATAGGCTGCAGGCACCGTCGTAAGCGGAGGATTGAGAGAACCAGGAACGGATATATCGAAAATCTTCAGTCCCCCGTCGGAGTCAGCCAGATATGCATGGGTCTCGGACAAGGTCACCCCCCGTGCCCGGCTAGCCGTTTCGGTGTCCGTAATTCCTTCGGGTGAGGGAATGCCTACCGCTATGACGGTAATTCTGCTGCCGTCGGCAACGTAGGCGTACCCGTCGGCGACTGCGGTATCCCATGCGGAGGCGGGTGTGTCCACCGTATAGGCAATTGAAGGGCTGGACGGGTTGCTGACATTGACTATTTCAAGACCGGCATGATAATCAGCGACATAAGCGTAATTTCCGGCCGCGGCAACCGCCAAGGCATCGGACAGCATCGATAAGCTGCCGATTCGCGTTCCCGAGGCATCGACAATATTGAGTTTTTCGGTCTCCGAGGTGAATCTCCCGATATAAAGCCGGTTGGTACCCGCCACGGTCATATCATCCATGTGGTCAAAGGTGATGCTGTCCGAATTGCCCGCCGGAATGGATTCAGGATTGGTGATGTCAAACTCCCACTGTGTTGTCGTGTTGGCGGTAAAGAGGGAAGTGCCGGAAACAGCCATGACCGAAACAGTCCCGCAGGAGGTCACGCTTCCGGTCTTATGAGCCGATCCGATCGGATCGATGTCGATAACATCGAACCCGCTGCTTCCTACTCCTACAAAGGCGTACCCGCCGCTTATTTCGATGTCTGCGGCATAGCCGGATGTCGCAACCGTTTTCACAACGGCGGGATTGTCGGGATCGCTCGTGCTGATGATCACCAGACCGGCCGATCCGGCGGCCACACAGGCATAACTGCCGAATACCGCCGCATCGTTCGCGTCCGGCAGCTCCACAGTTCCTCTTGCCTGCGGAAACTCCCGGTTGCTAATATCTACAACCGTCAATGCCTCCGGATCGAGGGTATCGAGCATATAGGCGTATTGTTCCTGTAGGGCGATTTGCCGATAGGATCTGACAAGGTCTGCAACGGCGCTGCCGATGAGGGCCGGTTCTGCGATGAAGGGATCAGCTTCGGCGCTGTTCGTCAGGCTCCGGATCTCGTCGGAAAGAGACGGACTTATGGAATAGTAGTAGAAGGTGCCGGTTTCAACTTCATTGTCGGTAAAGGTATTCCCTGAATAGGACCCGGAAATTTTGGTAAATCCGCTGTCCGGATTGATTGATTTCCAGATATCGAACTCATCGGTTGCGGGAATAGACGGCCAGCTTACATCGATTACTCGGTTGCCGCCGATCACAATGGGTGTGAGCATCAGTTCGGAGAGAGGAATTACCCATTCATAGCCGGACCAGTTTTCCGGATGGTCTTCCTCGGGAACTGCCTTCAGCCGAAATACGCACATGGTCCCGTTTTCCAAATCCGATAGAGTATAGGGTGATGTTACCGACTTCAGTCGGATGCCGAAGCTTTCCGACGGCAGTGCGCCGGTGGTGGTGTAGTAGAGGTCGTAGCTTTCCGTGTAGGGCACCTCGTCCCAGGTCAGGGTTACCTGCCGGTTTCCCGGTGCGGCGGAGAAAGAGGGAATATCGTTGCCTGCGACCAGGTTCAGGGTAATGGACACATACCCCGAATTGCCGTTCCAGTCTACGGCGCGTACTTTAAGGACAAAACTGGACGCGAGTCCGGCTGTTTCAAAGGAGAAGGAGAAGGCTCCTTCCTCGTCGAAGGTGACGTCACCGTGTAAGTCTGCGGAAAGAACTTCCCAGGAGATGGCCCGCACCTCTCCCGCCTCCCCGTCTTCCGCCGATGTGTCTGAAACCGCCCCGGTAACGACCACGGTTTTCGCGCAGCTGCTCCCGTCCACCGGGGAGGTGATGGTGATTACCGGTCCTGTTATGTCTCTAATGTGCAAAAGCATCTCCTCGGTAACGGGATTAGGGCAGGAGGAGAGGATAAGAACCATGGCTGCAAACAACAGCCCCAAAAATAATTTCCCTTTCATTCCTCCACCTCCATAAAAAGGATCTCCCTGTCCATCGTCTCCTGTTCAGCGGCTCTCCCGGTCCCGGATTCCCTGTCTGACCCTGAAGCATCCGCTGCACGGGCAATATATGAGTACTCCTCCGCCGTATCCGGATCGATCTCCGACGCCCTGGCAAAGTAGCTGCCTGCTTCGTCATACTCCTTCAGCAGATAGCATGTCCTCGAAAGGTTGACGAGAAGTTTGAGCATGAGAGAAGAGCCGCCTTTTCCCGCCTGTTCAAGAGCCCGGGCAGCCGCCAGGTATTGCTGCCGGGCGGAAGGGTATTCCTTCTTAAGAAAAAATACATTGGCCAGGTTGATGCGGGCGGCAATGTTTCCCGGGTCCATTTTCAGCACCCGGGTAAAGGTATCGGCCGCTTCCCGGTAGCGTTCCATTCGGGCATAGGCAATCCCTAGGCTGTTCCAGCTTCTTTTTGTTCCCTCTTTTTCTGCGGCCCGTACGTGGGTATCGAGGATATTATCTATAAGCTGTTCCGCCTCTTTCCTAAAGGGGCCGATGATGTTCTCCGGATTCCCATACTGAAGCCCGAGGTCGGTCTCCCTAAGACCCACCGGCCGGTAGAGAGTCCGGCATTCCCGGGTAAGAAAGAAACCGCGTTTATCCGGCTCGTTTTCGTAAACCCTCCATTCTTCGGCCCCCTTCCGCCAGGCTTCCCGGAACCCGGTGCTCCCGATCATGGTGATTTCTACCGGAACCCAGAGCTCCCCTGACAGATTGATGGTCATCTTTCTGTCTGTATGGATGTCCTCGTAGTTCTTAGACTCTTCTTTTGTATTGAAGGCTGCGTAGATGTGGCCGGGTACGGTGATAAACCCGGTCTCGATTCCGATTGTCTCTAAGAGGCTGCAGAACAGGACGGTAATATCGTCACAGTCGCCGGTTATCCGTTTGAGAGTGTCCCTCGGCAGGCTGATGGAATCGACCACCATCGGGTTCTCCTGCACCTCGGTGAATGGCAGGGTAGGGTCGACTTGGTAGATCAGCCCGAGTTCCGTAAGGGCGTAATAAGCCTGAATGGCGAACTGCAGATTCTTGTTATAGTGATCGATGGTAACGTCTTTGCAGGCCTGGCGGATAAAGCTCGAGTAGTTTCTAAGAGCACTGTCGGCAGGGGTGATGAACGCCGCAGCTTTCCGGTTATCGTCCCAAGTTACCGAGGTCTTGTCGTAGAGATCGTAGGAAACCGGCAGGCCCTTCTCGTCCATGAAAAGTCCCATCTGGACGATCGGCTTAGGTCGATGCTCTTTCGAAACGCCTTTCTTACGCAACTCGTCCGGCCTGTCGATCTCGAAATAGTAATTGGTTACATCATAGTAGAGCAGCAGCGTGTCCCTACCGTACTGTGATTGCATTCGATCATGCAGATGCTTCAGCAGAGCCGGCCGCCACTGGAGGAAATAGTCTAACGATCGATACACGTCTTCCAGCGAATAGCGAGGGTCCTCAAAGAAGATGCCCCGGTCCTCCCAGGCTCTCTTCTTCGAGTCGGGAAACAGCGCCCGGTTAAAGACAAGCATTTTAAAAATAGAATTGAGGTTCGCCTCAAATTTCTTGTACCGCCTGCGGTTGTTCAGGAAGTAGTCGATCTCCAACTCGTGGTAGAGCAGCGAGAGAGCGCCATAGCCGATATTCTTACGGGTATACTGCTCCGGAGGAAGCGACTCTTTGCGAGCCAAGCTGCTGTGAACCGGAACCATGACCTGGACCGTCTCCTTGAGGCGGTTTTTCTCG
>CAYTDH010000233.1:0-3374 GCA_964436325.1 uncultured Tangfeifania sp. | reverse complement strand
CATTGTACCAGCAATGAACTATGTCTTTCGGGCTTTCGACTAAGCTATCGGCCTCCACCGTCATTTGTTTGGCTACCGCCTTGAAATGTGCAATTGGATCGTCGAACTGTTTCTCGAGCTCATCGAGATATCCGAGGTCTTTTATCATCCGCTGCTTGACCTTACCCGCTACTCGGTAGCCCTCAACAATCTTGAGTTTTGTTCTACCGGTCTTTTTCTCGTACAAGGTTCCTAAAAACATATACTTCCCTCCCTGGAGAGAAGTATATCACAGAAATTACCGCATAACAACGCATTACACACAAATGTTGTTGTTTTTTCTAAAAAAATATCCTCACGTCCATATGCAGCAAGGATTTAGTCCTGTTATCGAATTAACTCAACCTATGAAAACAAAATCCGGTTGGAATTTCGCATAGCCGGCAATTTGGTGTGTATTCGTCGGTACCATGTGATGGGCATTGGTGGTTCTTCATCGAAATGGTGTCTTCGCGTTCGGGTTTGCAGGTTGCCCTCAGGGTGCAGATTTCTGAAGCAGATTCACGATTGCTTTGGGCAACTGCGGCATTCTTATGATTTTTTTTATCTGTGGACAGGCGAATCCGGTTATCATTGTCTCGCAAACCAGCCGTTCGCGAATCTCGCGTGAGTCGACTTCGGCAAACCGTTCTTCCAGGGTTGTTTTCCCGGCGAGCAGAATCTTCATGTATTCCTCGTTGTTCAGATTCATCACCAACGGAGTATCGGCGGACATCTTCCGCAGAACCTTCTCCACAGAAGCGAAACCGTTTTTCTTACGGTAGGTACGCATCAGCCGGCGGAAAAACTGCTCGAGAATATTATTTGTTCTTTGCGGTTGGACAAACAGCACACCTGCGGCGGTGTTGACGGCGATCGGATCAGCGAACAGCTGCTCCCAATAGATGTCGAGCTGATCTACCAACTTCCGGTACCCTTGCTGCAGCGAGTACTCTTTGCTTCTCACCAGTCGCGTTCGAAACTTACCGACTTCAGTCTCGATTGTTTTCATACCGGCCGGCAGTTCGCCGGTATCGTTGAGCCCACGCTTGTTGTCCGGTAAGGTTATCCGCATCGCTTTTCTCAGTCGGTTGAACACCGTCACTTTCTCCTGCATCCGCAGTGCAGCATCGCGCAGAACCCGATCGTTGAGTACGGCGAGCAGATCGTGGGAAATGCTGCTGTAGACCTTCTTCTCTTTCCAGTCGTCTTGAAGCCGTATCTTGGACAACCGATGCAACTGCACACCGAGCTCCTGGAGTCGACGATAGAAGACCAGATGCGTTTGATCGAAGGGAAATCCACAGCCGTTCCCTTCGGCCCCGGTATCCAGTACCCACCGTATGAGG
Source organism: uncultured Tangfeifania sp. (assembly GCA_964436325.1). Lineage (GTDB taxonomy): Bacteria > Bacteroidota > Bacteroidia > Bacteroidales > Prolixibacteraceae > Tangfeifania. The sequence goes on along the minus strand of CAYTDH010000233.1, from coordinate 2,007 downwards.
GTGTATGCCGCCTGCGTCGGAATGCTGCCCAACGAACACTCGCCCGGTAACTGTTCGTTCTCAAGTCCGCCGATCAACGCCTCCACGCCGAAACCGGTGTCTCCAAGAACTTTCTCCAACCGGCTCATGGTTCGTTTCAACGTGGCGCGCACGTGGTGTTTGCGCAACCTCTCCCGGATGATATCCTGCTCGCCTCCGAAGAGGTTCTTCCCTACCGCTTTTAGAAAATGATAGTGACAGATGAAGTGTGGAGCATGAGGGAACACCGTTCGTAGTGCTGCCGCTAAGCCTTTACCCATATCGCTGACCACCGCGAGCGGAACTCCGTAGGCCTGTTTAATGCCTTGAAGAAAAGGAATTAGTTGCTCGGCGTTCTCCGACGGCAGTTTCTCGTTGTCCAATACGATCTCAGTTATGCCGTCCAACACACTTATCAAATGGGGACTCGCTCCCTCACAGGTGCCGTCGAGGTGAAGAATATAGCCTCCGTTCATCCGCATGTGATTTCTCGTCTTTCGACGTACCAAGCGGTGAAGGACACCGAGGTACAGGACAAACTTCCTGGCGAGAAAGGCGATTTCACTTTCGGAAATCCGGATATTCTTCTGCTCCAGTTCAAGCCTGATTTCCTGATAGTTGCGACAACGCAGGAACAAACTTTTACCGACAAACACAATCACGTCATAGCCGAAGTTGCAGTGTTCCGGTATCAGGCTCCGCAGCTCGGCCGAATGATACGTCGTTGTGCATCGACGGCAGCAGCTCACCGTTTCATGCGCGATAAACTCTCCTATCGCCAGGGTTGCCGCTCTCTTGCCGGGACGGGTCTTCAGTACCTTCAGCGGTTCATGACAGACCGGACACACCCGTTCTTCCGCTCTGAAGTGAATCACCACCGGGGCGGGGAAAAGCTCCGCGGCAGTTACGCCAAGCAGCATGTGGTCGATGGTCCGTCGCAGTACGCTTACGATTGCGTATTCAGTTTTTTTTTATCCCATACCGATCGAACAGCGCGAGGACGGCATCGGTATGCACCGCATGCCCCTTGCCTCGAAGCTGCTGCACAAGCTCATCGACACTCAGCTTCGGATGATGGATCAGCTCGACAAGAATGAGTATCGCCTGCGCGTCGGAGGGCAGCGCGTCGGAGGAAGGCTCAGGAGGGAATCTGTTGCGCCGTTGGCGTTTGTATACCTGTTCATCGGAGGAGAAATACACAATATCTCTGCCGTGTCTTTCCTTCGTAATGCCCGGAATTTCTTTGAAATGCGCCATCAGCGAGTTCGGATTCTCGCCGAGAACTCCTGCCAGTTCGGTATTCGACAGCCCCTTTTCAGAGTGTTGTACGAGATGAACAACCGTTTGTTTGCAGGTGCCGTGCTTCGAAAAGGAAGCACCCCGGTAGTGCCACAAACCCTTCTTGTCAAAGACAGGGATCGAAGGAAGAGCATAGTAGCGATTATTACGATTGTAGCTGGTGAGCGCCCGCCATTGTTTCAGCCGTCTCCGAGCGGTAACGGGAGAACAATGCAGAAGCTGCGAAAGCTGATCAATAGTCAGAATCTTCTTCTCACGAAAGTAGGTAAGGACCGCCTGTTCACTGGAATTCGGGTGGAGTGTCATGGTAGTACCTCGTGATTAAGTTTCCATAATCGATGCACTAATTGCATATATATTGAAACATTATCACACAAACAGCCAAAAGTCCATCTGTTTTGAGCCGTTTTCTGCCAAAAACGCTGTACAAGAACATATAAGTTGATCAAGTATCAATCATTCGGGGTCAGTAACGTGTTGCTGGGCAGAGGCTTGTACTACATCCAACCGGATTTTGTTTTCATAGTGATGTGGCGTTGTATTTCGAAGGTGTAGAGGAAAACAATTATCATGCGTATCCTTGAACATGATAAACAAGTGGAAAAAACCACGGCCGTGTGGAAATAAGAAAATGTTGGAGTACAGACGATATCCACTGGCTATCACAGAAAGAGGAGTGGAAGGGACTGC
>CAYTDH010000232.1:0-7353 GCA_964436325.1 uncultured Tangfeifania sp. | reverse complement strand
CGCGAATGGCTTCAAGGATGTCGGTATAATCATTTGCGGGGGGAATTCCGGTAGACAAATACCGGTAACTCTCGAATTTCCGGATGGCCCTTTCCAAATCTTTCTCCTTAAACGGTTTCAGCAAATAATCAATACTATTTACACGGAAAGCCCGAATGGCATAATCATCATAAGCTGTAGTAAAAATGACCATACTTTTCACTTCAACCTGGTCAAAAATGGAAAAACAGAGCCCGTCGGCCAATTGAATATCCATAAAAAAAAGATCGGGGTGTTCATTTTCGCGAAGCCAGGCCACAGTTGACTTAACGCTGTCAAATGTTTTCATCAGTTCCCAATCCGGCCGCAGGTTTTGAATCATTCCTTCTAACAGACGGAGGTTATACAATTCATCTTCTATTATAATTATTTTCATACCATTTCATCCATTATAGCAAGGGAATTTCAACTTCAAACCGGTCCCTTTCCGGCTTTATAACCACAGGATCGGAAGTCAACATCTGATAACGCCGGGTGAGATTCTCCAAACCCGTTCGCTCAGAAAAAACCGACTCTTTGGGATTGACATTATTGATTACCCGGAGGTGAATGCCCCGGCTGCAAATCTCAAGATGCAAAGGTTCCTCCATTGATGCAATGTTATGCTTTACTGCATTCTCAACGAGCAATTGAAGCGACAAAGGCGGCAACTCTCTTTTTAGTAAATCCTCATTCACAGCGGTTGCTACATCAATGGCCTCTCCCAGTCGCTCTTTATGAATAGCAATATACGCTTCTATAAATTCCAGCTCCTCCTGAAGCTTAACCGTTGTTTTATCCTTGCTTTGAAGTACATACCGGTAGACATCAGTGAAGTTCTGAGTAAAATGAATGGCCGCGCCGGGATCATAAGTAATCATGGATTTCAGCACGCTCAGGTTATTGAATAAAAAATGGGGATTCAACTGGGCTTGCAACGAATGATAATCGCTTTTCAGTTTAGAACTTTTTAACTCTTCAAGCTGCTTCGATGAAAAGATCCATTTTTCAATGATCCGCAAGGTCACCGAAACAAGCGTAAGGATAAAAATAAAAATCAAGCCCAAAAACATCATCAACTGAACAATAGGATGTGAAAAGAAAAGGGCATCCTTCACAATTAACGCAAAATAGCTGACGGCAAGGATGAACAAAAGCAAACTGACACCAAAATGAAGTACTACCCGCAAACTGATTTTCTCTGGAATAGGGAGAAACCGTTCGGCCAGATGATCCAGCAGAACATTGCTTTCACTGATAATATTAAAAACAAGAATAACCTGAAAATATTCGAGTGCAGTTACCATAATCTCTCCGTCCCCGGCAATGCGTGTCGACAAAAACAAAAACAGCAAACCTACGACGCTCACCATTCCGATGCGAAGCAAGATACTCTGCATGGAATAATCCGAAAGCCGGCTGATAAAATGAAGTTCGCTGTTTTTCATAGGATTGCCTTTGTTATTTTTTCATTCGCACCCTGTTTCTCCATTCAAAATTACATCAATTTTCAGGAACAGTAGCATTTAACCTGCCAGTTGATTTTAACCAGAGGGTTTCTTCCATCTTGAAACTGGTTTTTGCTTCAATTAACTGGCTGTGGGCCTCCTGCCATTGGGTTTGAGCTTTCAGGTAATCAGTAAGCTTCTCCATCCCCACTTCATAGTTGTCTCGGGTAATACGCAGGTTCTCTTCAGCCTGCTTCAATGCACTTTTGCTCAGTTGAATCCGTTCCCAGGCCAAATTCAGGTTCAGGCGGGCCTGTTCCCATTCGAGCATCATCAAATGGCGATTCTTTTCCAGTTTCAACCGGGTAATTTCCTTGTCAATTTTTGCGGCATTGATTTTTTGAACCCCCTCACCCCAGTGAAAAATCGGGATTTCCAGCGATGCCAAAACATTCAGGCCCGAATTGGTCATTTCTTCAGCCCCCAGTTCAACACCACCCAGGTAGCTATAGCCGGCCTGAATGCCGGCGGTGGGGAGAAAATCTGCCTTTGTCAGCCGGATATTGTGCTCCTGCAGTTGAATATTCTTTTCCAGAAGCCGGTACTCCGGACGGTTGGCTATTTGGTCCCCGCCACCTCTCAGCTCAGGTTTTTCCACGGCAATCAAGGTATCCAGTGCCACAACTTCTGTCTCCAGCGGCACTCCGGTAATGCGGCACAAATTCATCCGGCTCAGTTCAAAACCGTTTTCAGCCTTTTGCAAATCGATGGTGGCACTGTTGTATTCGACCTGCGCCTTCAGTAAATCATTTTTATGAACCATTCCCACCTCATAACTGTTTCGGGCCACTTCAACAATAGCATCAAGCATATCCACGGCTTTCTTTGCCAGCCTAACCTTCTCATTTAACGATACAAAATTCCAGTAAGCCCTGTCCGCCTCCACAAGGGTATTCATTTTTTGAAGCCTCACATTTTCCCCGGCCATCTCTACTCCAATGCGGGCCATTTCATTGCCTGCATTAATTTTTCCCCCGGTATACAATGGCTGCTCCAGCATCACACCGGCGAGATACGCTCCTTTGAGACTGAGGCTCAAGGGCAGCCAGGCATACATGTTAAAAACCGGATTCCCATCGGGACCGGTCACGGGTTGTCCGGTTTCCGGATTAATCATAACATTGGGCTCCAGTTCACCCGTTTGGGGATTGGGCTTTTGGGTAGGCAATGTAAGTTCTTCTTCAAAATCCTGGTTGAGGTAAATTCCTGTTCCGGTGACAGAGATTTTTGGGTATCGCATGGTTTTTGCTACAGCCTTTTCAGACTGTGCTTTTTCCACCTGTTTATCAGCCATTTTCAAATCTTCATTCTTTTGAAGGGCCATCTCACGGCATTGCTGCAATGTTATTTTTTCCTGGGCAAACACGGTGGTCCCTGAAAAAGCCATGACCAGGAAAAGAATATATTTCATTCTTATCATCATTTTTTTTGAATTATTGATTCTCGGTTTTGATTCTTTTTACCCTGAAAAATGCGGCATACAGAATAGGCACAAACAAAAGGGTAATGAGGGTGCCAACAAGCAGTCCACTGATAATTGCCGTTGCCATGCTACTGTACATGGGATCGCCAAACAGGGGGATCATCCCCAGAATCGTGGTAAACGAAGCCATCAAAACCGGACGGGTTCTCGAAATGGTAGCTTCAACAATGGCATGGTACCTTTCCATCCCTTCGGAAATCCGCTTTTCCAGTTCATCCAAAAGGACAATGGCATTTTTCACAATCATCCCCATCAATCCGAACGACCCGATTATGGCCATAAAAGTAAATGGCTGGCCCGCCAAAATCATTCCGGGAACGATTCCGATGAATGCCATGGGAATGCAAATCAGCACAATGATGGGCTTCCTGAAATCATTAAACAGCAGGATAAGGGTCAGAATAATCAGCATAATGGAAATCGGGAGGTACCTGAAAATGTTACGCAGGGCGTCTCCCTGCAGCTCCTGCTCGCCCACCCAGCGCATCTCATATCCATCGGGCAGTTCAATATCCTCAATTTCCTCCAGGGAGGTGGTTCTCACCAACGCCGGACTGTAGCTGTCTTTAGGGTCGCATTGTGCCTGAATGGCGCGCTGACCATTGACCCGGCGGACAATTCGCTCCTGCCAGTCCAGACTTATCCCGGTGGTAACGGCATTCATTGGCGCAGGCGAAACAATGTTATCCACCAGCTCATCGAGGGATTTCCCGCCATAAAGGATTTTTTGGATGTCACCCTCACCTATCCCGCCGATATCGGGAAGGACACTCCATACCGGTATTTCTTCGAGTTGCTGTATTTTCGAACCATCCGCTTTTCGCATCTTCAGTTTAATGCCTACTTGGGTTTCTCCTTCAAAAAATTCTCCCACAGGTAATCCTTCGGTTGCAGCCAAAAGGGCATTGCTCACATCGGAGCGGGCAGTACCTGCACGGCGCGCAGAAGCCTGGTCATACTTTGCAACCAATGCCTGCCCAAGAGGTTCCCAGTCATGGGAAATCGTGTAAGGATCAGCATATGGATTTTTGCGAAAAACATCCTGGGCCTGCCGGCTCAAATCCTTTAAAACTGCCGGGTCAGGACCGGTGAACTCAACCTCAACCGTATGGGTCGCTTTTATCGACAAGTTATACTTCCGAATCCGGGTGTAGGCATCAGGGTAATTATCGTGCAGGTATTTATTCAATACCGGTTTCATTTTAACCATGGTTTCGTAATCCTCAAAATTGACAATCAGCTCCCCGTAACTGTCCGACATCTCCCCTATGGCCCGCACCAGGCTATAGCGGGTAGGGGTCATGCCATGGCTCGAAGCGACCATTTTTACTTCATCATATTCCAGAAAATCTTCGCTTATTTTTTTCAAATCGGCGATCACCCGTTCAGGACTGGTACCCTCAGGCAGTTTATATTCAATGTAAACCTGATTGTAATTAAAATCGGGGAAAAAAGTTTTCTTAATGTTCTGAAAATTAAAAGCGGCGAGGGCCAATAGTATAGCCGAAACAATCAGGGTTACCGTTTTATAGTGCAGCAAAAATGCAAGTACTTTTCTGAACTCACGGTATGCCCAGTTACTGAAAGGCTCTTTTGATTCCCTGTTGCCTTTTTTCAGGTTCTTCCCAAGCAGCTTTCCGGCAAACAGGGGAACCAGGGTAAGGGCCAGTAGCCAGCTTATAAAAAGGGAAATGCAAAGCACAATAAACAAATCGCGTGCATACGTGCCGGCAGCGTCATCAGAAAGATACACCGGAAAAAATGCTGCAACGGCAATGATGGTAGCTCCCAGCAATGGCAGCGCTGTCCGTTTAGCCGAATTAACCAGGGCCTTTTTTCGTTTGATCCCCCTTTGGATATCCACCAGAATGCCATCGATTACCACAATCGAATTATCCACCAGCATGCCCATGGCAACAATGAAGGCACCCAGTGAAATCCGCTGAAGGGTACCTCCTGCAGCCAAAAGAAGGGGAAAGGTTGCCAAAATGGTTAAAACCAATCCGGCACCGATGATAAAACCGCTGCGCAGGCCCATGGCCAGCATCAGCACAATAATCACAATCGCCACCGATGCCAGCAGGTTGAACATAAATCCATTGATGGCATCGTTCACTTTATCAGGCTGGAAAAACACTTTTTCAAATTCATAGCCCACAGGAATGTTTTTCTTCAGTTCTTCCAGTCGCTTTTCCACCCGCTCCCCCACGTCAATGATGTTTTCTCCTGATTCCATGGAAAGCGATATGGCAATGGCCTTTTCATTATTGAGAAACATCGTGTTTTTTAGGGGTTCATGGTAACCTACTTCAACGTCAGCAAGGTCCGAAAGCTTGAACGGCTTGCCATCCAGGCCCTGAACCATCACATTTTTGATATCGGCCGGACTTCTGATTTTATCGCTTACAGATAAATTTAAACGCTGATCCCCGTATTCCAGTGAACCGGAATATACGGTGCCATTTTGCCCGTTCAATGCTGAAACCACCTGCGATGGAAAGACACCCATCTCCGCCATCCGCGATACAGGAATAACAACATCCACCACAGGCTTTTGCGTTCCGAATATTTCAACTTTACTCACTCCCTCCACGGCAAGCATTTCACGCCTGATGTATTGTGCCATTTTGTTCATCTCCCGGTAGGAGAATCCATCCCCGGTCATGGCATAAAACATCCCGTAGACATCACCAAAATCATCGATAACCAAAGGCTCCTGAGCTCCGGCGGGAAGTTTGTTTTTGACCTCCCTTATCCGCCGGCGTAAAAAATCCCAACGCTGCTCAATCTCCTTCTGCGGAACGGTTAACTCAAGCATCACCGACACCAGGGAAACATTGGCAGAAGATTTGGATTTGATGGTCTCAATATTTTCAAGTGAACTCAGTTCTTCCTCGATCAGATTCGTCACCTCCATCTCCACCTCATGGGCATTTGCCCCGGGATAAACGGTAACAATTTGTGCCTGCATCACGGTTAACTCAGGGTCTTCGAGTTTACTTATCGACTCAAAAGCCAACACACCCCCAACAATGATGCAAGCCAGAAGAAAGTAGAACAAAGACTTTCTCCTGAATGTCATTTCAGCAATATGCATCATAGCATTCCTCCCACATTGGTTTCGGAAGCGGGCTCCATAACCTCCACTTCACGGTTTTCATGTAAATGGTGAACTCCGGCCGAAACCACCTGCTCTCCCGCCTCCAGTCCGCTGAGGATAGTCACCAGGTTTTCCCCGGTGAGTTCTCCGGTCGTTACCCTGCGGCTTTTGACCACACCCTTTTCAGAAGAAAAAACCCAGACGTAGGTATGCCCGTTTTTCTCAAAAACCGCATTCAGGGGGACACAAAGCAAATCCTTTATCCCTGTTCTCATGGTGATCACCACCTGGGCATTCATTCCCGGTGCCAGGCCTGGATTCGCCGAAGGATTCAGCTTAAGCTGGAGGGTATAAAGCTGGTTGGTATTCGCCTTTTTGCTGATTCCGGTCAGTTGAAGCGGAAAATCCTTTGCCTGAACCGATGGTTGGTTTCCCGTAAAAGCCACAAAATCTTCTCTCCGCGCAAACATCGAAACCGGAATTTCCACTTCCACTTCATATCCCGTTACGTCGATGAGTGAAACAACCGGCATTCCGGCATCCACCATCTCTCCCGGGGTAAAATTAACCTCCTCAATATACCCCGAAACGGGAGCTGTCAGTTTAGTATCATCAAGCTGATTTTTGGCATGTTCAAGATTTGCTTCGGCCATTTTCAGTCCGGCCAGTGCTTTCTGATAATCATTTCCCGCTACACTGTTCCTTTCATGCAACTCAATCACCCGCTCGGCTTCTGTTTTTACTTTTTCGTATTGTCCGCGGGCCGCTTTCAGTTGCACCTCATAATCGCGCGGATCGATTTGAGCAACCAGTTCTCCCTTCCGGATATAATCGCCCTCTTCAACGTCAAGTTCCATAATAGGACCAGCAACCCTGAAAGCGAGCCTCACATTGCACTTTTCATTGATAATCCCCGGATACATCTTTTGTTCCAGCGAATCGGCCAGGCATACCTCGGCAAGTTTTACTTTGCGTATTAACTTTTCATTACTGGCATCGCGACTGCCGCAGCCCGCCAGCAGGGCCAGCAGAAAGATCAGAACGGTGTTGTTTCGGTAAATATTCATGTCATATCTCTTTTTATGGTAAAACGTTTCAAATTTGAGAAGCCTTCGCCCCAACAGGACCAAAAAAATTACTGAAATGCCAAAATAGAAGCATGAAACGAGCGTCATGTCAATTTTGAACTGTCATTTCGAGATTGCACCCAAAAATTTTTAGGCATAATGAGGGAATGACAGATG
>CAYTDH010000231.1:0-7397 GCA_964436325.1 uncultured Tangfeifania sp. | reverse complement strand
ATGGGTGTCTTGCTGACAATGGCTCGCTTACCTCGCATGGGTGTCTTAACGGCAATGGCTCGCTTTTCGACCTTGGGTGTCTTTTGCTTCGTGGCTCGCTTATCTCGCATGGGTGTCTTGCCGACAATGGCTCGCTTATCCACAGTGGGTGTCTTGAGTGGCATGGCTCGCTTTTCGCTAGTGGGTGTCTTGATCACCGTGGCGTTAAAGTGAATGCGCGTGATTGCGGAATGCGCGCCCCTCCGTGAGTAATCTGAATCTAGTTCTGAATCTAACGTGTGGATAGGTCCGATGGGGTTGCCATCAGTGGAATTACTGGACTGAAACCGTCACGCTGGGCTTCTTCTCGGAAACGGTGACGTACTGTGCCGCTGCTTGCTTTGAAGCTCCCTCGAGGGCTTCGTAAGCTTTCACATCGAGGTCATAACTGACCTTCTGCTTGTGGGGAACAACGCTGCCGTCGAAGTTCTTCGCCAGCCGGTAATTGTATCCGGTCTGCACCACCAGTTTCAGACCGTTGTTGGTCTTCAGCGTCTGGCGATGGTTATCCCCGATCCCAGTCTCCTGGACGATGCGCTCCTCGATGGCGATGCGCTCGTCCCGGGCAATCTGTTCGGCGTTGCGGGCAGCAACCAAGTCTGCGGCAAGTTCGCTTATCGTTGCCATGGCATGACAGGAGCTGAGGGTTTGGCGGCAGGAGCAGCGGCAGGCTTGCCCGGAGCAGCAGCAGGAGCTGAGACAGCCTCAGCGGGCTTGTAGGAGGTCACCTCGTTGCGGCCATCCTTGATCTTGATCCGGACGTTGAGGACCTTGCCCAGAAGCTCCTCGGTATCATTGATCGCGGCAAGACCGGTAGCCTTGACCATTGTCGCAAGCTGGCGTTGCCCGATGTCGGCTGCCTGCTGGTTGGTGTGGGCGATGTTGAACCAGTTGAAAATTTTCCGGTTCCCGTGGTCGTCGCCAAGGACGGAGAACTGGACATTCACGCCCTTGCCGGCCCCGTTCTTGGTGCTCTTAATTTCAGCCCGCTCCACCTCGACGGTGTATTCACCGGCAGGGAGGGGACTGTCGTCGCGTTGATCGTCTTCGTACTGGCTGGCGTCAAAAGCGCCGCCCATGATTTCATTGAGGTTTCCCATATTAGTTTTCCTTATTTGCGTTGTTCACGGCTTCCATGTAGGCAGCCCAATTAAGTTCGATTTCTGCGGGAAGGCGTCCATAGACGCCCCTGCCACCCCCGGGATATCCGGGCGATTTGCGGGTGAAGAGATAGCGGGTGGTGTTTGCCTGGACCGCACGCTTCTTCTCCTTGTTAAAGCCGATATCCTCCTTCTTCACCACGGTCTTGGTGTTGGCAAAAGCGATACTGTCTGCCCACCGGTAGAGGGCATTTGCCGCTTTTGCATGAATATCGAACTGGTACTGGTCGAAAGAGTCTCCAAGAGGGTCGTCGTAGCGTTTAACGACAACGTGACCGATGAGGATGATTGCCATATTCTTGGTTTCCCTGAGCGCATCAAGGGCCTGCATGAGGGTACGCCATTTCGAGAGCGCTTCGGTGTAGCCCTTCCCGTAGCCTCCACCTACCTTCTCAATGCTTTCTGCCTGCGCTTCCGTGCAGACAGCTTCCCAGATCACCGGCTCGAGGGCTGATACCGAATCGATCACCAGCGTCCCGAAGTCGTGGTCCTCCTGGTAGAGGGAAGTGATCGCCTCAAGGACCTGATCGTAGGTCATGGCGGTCGGGAATTTCGGGACATCGAGGGCGTCGATCCCCTCCTCCTGTTTGATGGGCAGGAAGATCGGCTTGTCACTGCCGCTTGCGAAGGTGGACTTGCCGACCTTCTCGACCCCCAGCAGGATCATGCGCGGCGGGCGCAAGATGCTCCCGGTCTGGATGGATTTTAAGTTGAATGCCATTAGTGGTTACTCCTTATCTTTACTGTGTATTCGATTTCCCCGGCATCGTTGATTGGTTTGCGGACTTCGACTCGCCAGGGTTTGAGTCCGGTCCTATCGTTGTAGTCATGGAGGAGCGCTTCGATCTGCTCCTCGTAATCTCGCGTGATCTTATCGATCAGTTCTTTTGGTTCCATTGGTCATCTTCATGTCCACCTGCATCCTCGGCTGTCCCGGTGAAGATGAGATCGCGAGGCATGGTGATCAGGTCCACGCTTCGTACGTGGTCCTCACCCGGGCCGTGGATCCATTCCCCGTACTTTGGATGCAGGTAGGTTATTGTGTTTTCAGTTGCATCCGCAGGCGTGCCGACGGATTCGACAAACCCCGGAAGGAAAAGGTGGTCCGCGCAGGGCTCCATGGTGGCGTGCCCTTTTTCACAACGCCATTGTCCGTCCTCGACAGGGGTGGCATGGCAGCATTGCCGGCAGGACAGTCCGTTTATCGGTACAGCGTGGGTGCCTTCGCCCCAGCAGAGATCTTTTGCCGGGCACCAGCTACAGAGGTAGTAATCGCTGCGAGGGTATGGACGCTCAGGAATGTCAGGGGACTGGATAATCCTGCGGGCTCGTTCAAGGAGCCCCTTTGCGACGTTTTTTTGGTAGGGGATTCGCTCGGAATAAAGTTCGTCGGTCTCCTTGCAGGCGACGATGTAGAGGGCGCGGGTCAGCCCAAGCAGGTGCATGTAGACCTGCATCTGGGAGAAGTGCTGCGGCTTGACCTTCTCAACCCCGCCGTCCTTCACCTTTTTGAACTCCTTGGTGGAAGAAGTCTTCATCTCGAGCAGGTGCCAGGTCTTCGGTGCTTCAGGAAGACCGTAGGCGACCCCGTCGGCATGTCCCTTGAAGTGTCCGTTGATATCCACCACCTCGAACTGTTTGCCGTCTTCGCCTACTTCATGGACGGTACAGCCAATCCCTTTCAGTTCCTCGACAAAGGTAGCCTCCTCGCGCTGACCCCGTTCAAAGAGCCGATACATGCGCCCGGGGAATTCTTCCTTTGCCGCTTCGCGGAACTTGTACCAGAGAAATCGCTCGCAGTGGTGTCCGATCTCGGACCCCCCGAGGTAGCCGCGCTTGGGTTGTGATTCTCCCCGTTTCCTCCACCATTCATAGATGGATGTCACGGTTTGGGAGTACTGAGGCAGTAGTTCAGTAAGGTTGCCCATCAAGAATCCTCTTTAAGTCGTGCGACATCTCCCTTGCGGAAGCGGCGACCCTTGGCCGGCGTGATGCGACCCGTATCGATATACCTTCTCTTGAAGGTAGGGTAAGAGACCCCAAGGATACGAGACGCTGCGGATCCGGAGAGGTAGGGCGTCTTGAGGCCCGGGAGGGCGTTCCTAAGTTCAGCAACTTCTGCACGAAGTGCGCGAATTTCTGTGAGTAGCTGGTCATTCATTGCTCTCCGATTAAGGGAAACGTTGACCATTGCTTTACGCCTTGGCGCAAAAAAAGGACTGCCTGCTTGGAGACCGACCGCTCTTCGATTTCTGATATCCTCTTCAGGTCATCCTTGAGTTCCTGTGGAACTCGCAACCCGAGGTAGGTTTCGCTGGGTTCTTCGTTATCTTTTGTCATCAACGCAACGCAAAGTTAACGCTAATGCTTAGTCAAACAATTTTTTATATTAATTTTTATTTGGTTATTTTGTTTGACAATGTACAACAACTTATGGCATGGGTGTCACCATTCTTTCGGGTCCTATGGGTATTATTACCTCGGGGCCGAGCGGACCATCGATCTCATGGGTCATGTAGGCGGGTACGGTTTGTTTTCTCGACACTACAAGAACAACGCCAGCGAGTGGACAGCCCGTCTGTGGTTTTCTATTCAGCCTCCCAAGGCTGAGTAAGGGATTTCTGAATGAAGACCCCGTAGGCTTCACCGAATTCCTGCGAGGGAGGTGTCAGCCCGTTCTTCACGATATTCTCATAGGATCCGCTTGAAACTTTAATCGGATCAAACTGTCCCCGGATGATTCGACTGCGGGTACGATCAGGAACTCCCTGATCTTTGAGAATCTTCATGACATCCGATTGAGTGAGCCCCGCCTTCAGGGAATTCTGGGCGGTTCTGTAGAGCTTGCGTTGCTGCTCAAACGCTTTCTGGTTTGCCTCCACATAGTTCCCGATAAGGTCCTCTTTGGTGGCATCCTTGCGATAGGTGGTGCGGGTAAAGTGCGGGCGGATATCCTGGATTGCTTTGCTGTAAGATCGTGTACGCCAGCGGAGGGCTTCCTTCGGGTCATAGGTCTGCACACGAAGGCCGGTTCCCAGTTGAGCGATTTCCGATTCAGGGAGCTTGTAAGGATCCGTGATGTCCTGGATGTCTTTCAACCCGGTCGGAGTGAATGCCTTTTCAGCAATATGGAGGATCCCTTTTGTCGCTTTCTCATCGAAGCTGTCTGCTGTTGGGGACCAGATTTCCCGACCTTCCCGGGTTCTTCCCGCGAAGGCTTCCGCACTTGCGGCACTGAGTATGGAAGCATCAGCAAAGGGGTTGAGCAGGTTCTTGAACCCGTCGATAGTTGCTCCCAGGGCAACCTCATCAGGATCCCCGCCTCGCTGGAACTCATTCCACACAGTGATGAATGGCTCCTTCACATATTGGTAGGGGTCTGTATATCCGAGGTTCACATACTTCAGTACGGGGTATCCCTTGCTGTTATCTGACCCGAGATACAGCCTGTCGCTGTTGCGCTCCCATTCGGGAAGGTCTTCACCAATACGCAGGTCCTCTTCCCTGCTGACTCCGGTCAAATGCCTTGAAGTCGCCGCCAGCCCTCCAATCATTCCCAATCCGATCAATCCGAATGAGGCAAGCCGCTGCGCTCCAATGAAGCGGAGGTCGGGATCCTGCATTTCCTTCAGCGAAGTGCGGACAATGTTACCTGAGTTCCGGATAACTTCAGCGGGGAAAGAGACAAAGTTCCCCACCGGCCAACGACGGATGCGCTGTACCAGCTTGCCGGTCCTCCCGTAATTAGGGAGATTGTTGCGAACGATATCCCCTGCATATTCCTCGATCTGGGCATTGCTCCATTTCCCTTTCTTCGCCTTGCGCAGCTTTGCCAGCTCAGACTCATACGAATAAATCTTCCAGATGTCATCCTGCCCCCGGTAGGCATCAAATGTCTGCTTCACACCCGGGGTCTCGGAGAATCGTTCCATCATGGTCTTGCGGCTTGCCCCCGCATCCTGGAGAACTTTCTTCATCTCCTGGAAGGTGACACTGGATTCGACAATTCCCTTGTCCAGGTACTCAGCATATTTTCTCTGGAGGTTCTTGTTCCCCGTATTAAGCAGGTCTCCAGTGACAACCCTCAGCGAATCGGAAAACCGCTTGTCGGACAGTTTTGCTATCCCTGCGCCGGTAACTGTGCCAAGGGCTGTGCCGACCCCGATCTTTGCCACCATGTCATACCATTCGTCATCCTCATCAATTGCCGCAGTCCCGGCTGCCGCACCACCGATGTTCCCACCGATGATTGCAGCCCCTCCACGCGAGAGGTTCCCGTTTGCGGCCGCCATGATCGTACTACCCATGAAATTGCGAAGGTGGGCTGAAGGACTGAAAATTGTTTTTGAAATCTGGGATGCAGACTTCAATTGAAGAAAGGTACTGTACAGTTCTGAATTTATGGGAGCAAGGTTCCCCATTGTATTGAGAGCCTTTGCCATCTCCGGGGTGGTGTACATGTTCCTGATCCGGTCAAAGTCTCCACCTACCTTTGTGTTGAACCCCCTCGGGGCATTGCGCAGGCTGCCAAAAAGAAGCGTTCCCTCGCCCTTGTCCACCATGTCCTGCACCATGCGTTTGTTTTGCATGAGGTTGTCGATCTTGAGCATCGACTTGGTGTAGTTTACGAACGGGTCCTCATACTCGCCCATAACCTTTCTCAATGACTTGTCCAGCTTGTCGTTGCGTCGCTTGAGTATTCCCCGTCCCATCCCGAGTCCCATCAATTTTTCAAGCGGGTCACCAGGATGCTTGTTGGGGTCCACATGGTTCTCGAGGAGGTTGTGGAGAAAATCATCCGACTCCCCCGGGTACTCTTTTTTGAGGTGGTCGAACGCTGCCGAGTACGCCTGCCTGAGTTTAGGGGTGGTCTTTACCTTGAGCTTCCACTTGGGGTTATCGAAAACTTCGTAGGATCGGTGGACATAAGTGTTCGCGTTCGCATCAAATGTCGCCTGCAATTCTTCACTCAGTAGAGGCTTCAGTTTCATGGAGGATTTTGTCAGCTTCTCCCGGAGCTCAGACGCCACTTCATAAACTGACTGTGGGGCATCAGGGACATCCTTCCCGTGCAGGATACCGTTGAGTTGATTGAGGACGGGCTTCGGTATCTTGCCGCCGAACTCCTTCTTCAGCTTGCGCTGGGCGTTCTCGACATCTTTTCCGATAAGGTAAGAATTCCGGTTTTTGGTATTATCGAAGGACTCCTTGATTTTATAGAGATCCTTGCCCATGCCCTTGTGTGTGGGCAGGTTGGTGTTAATCCACTTGCGAATGTTGTCCGCCTTGTCGGAAGCATGGATTGAAACGATGGAGCGTGCCCGTTTCCACACATCAGGTCCGGCATTTTTGAGCAGCCCCAACTGGTAGGGGTGAGGCGCTGTCCCTGTCGCTCCGAGGACGCTTCCATACAAGGCATACTCCAGCCGTTCCTCGGGAGTTTCTCCCATGGCATAGCCACCCATCCCGCCAGCTACCGCATTAATCGCCTGGAGTTTTGAGGCCGAGGCCACAAGTCCCATCGATTGAGTAGAGGATTTCAGGTCATCCTTGTATCGCGCGTAGTCAGTTGCGCTTTGTGCATCCCCCGCAACCCCGACATTATCTTCCCACCATTTTGTGTATTCCTGTCCAGGTCCAGAAAGTTCCTCGATCTCCTTTGTCGCAACCTCGATTGGGTCCTGACCCTCTGCTATCTTGGTTAATCCCTGTTTGTACTTGGCAAAGTTCGTTGCGTTGTGAGCTTCTCCCGCTGTCGCCTCTGTGGCATCCTTCCACCAGGAGGTGTACTCCTGGAACTCCTTGCGCTGCTGGTCGGTCATTCCCTCAATCGCATTTGTCCAATGAGAGAATCCGTCTTCTGTGATCGGAATCGCCTCTCCTGTGACGCGATCCTCAGTCAGCCTGAGTTGTTTACCGGCAGCCTGATCCGTAGCAAGGAGCTTGCGCTCGTCACCAGGCAGCCTGAGTCGGTCGGGGAGGCGATCCACCAGTTCAACAGGAATCTCGCCTTCATCAGAGAGCCGTTTGATTATTTCGCCGGCATCCTGAAGCTTCTTGCCCCGCAGCATCTTGATCACCGAGGCACCTGCATCAATGGTTCCCGCAATAGCAGCGGCTTCCATGAAGTTGATGACATGACTATCTGGTTTGTCCATCACCTCCGCGAGCATCCCGGGGGCCGTTGCTGCATATGCC
>CAYTDH010000230.1:0-7404 GCA_964436325.1 uncultured Tangfeifania sp. | reverse complement strand
AAATTATCTGCAACTTTATCTTTCGTGTAAGAAGAAACAGTAGTGCGGGCAGCATAACTTACATGATGCCGATCCAACTTTTTCAAATTATTTATTAACGTTGTATAAGAATCGCCTCTTTTTGGAATAGGCCTGTTTTTGTTATGTGAGGTTTTATCTCCGTCGATACTTATTGTAACTTTAAACCGGTGTTTGCCAATAAATTCAACAATATCATCCGTTAACAAAATTCCGTTGGTGGTCATAGTAAAATGAAACAATTTATTATTGGTTTCACCCTTTTCCAAAGCATAAGTTACGACGGCCTTTAATACCTCAAAATTCAATAAGGGTTCTCCTCCAAAAAAACACAAAAACAAATCATTTCTATCGCCTGATTTCTGTATTAAAAAATCAACTGCTTTTTTCCCAATATCTACAAACATTAAATCAGACTTTCCCTGGTATTGGCCGTTTTTTACATAGCAGTACTTGCAAGCCAGGTTACAGTCTTCTGAAATCAGGAGGTCAATGCTGTTGATAATATTTATATCATACCTTGCCAGCGTTTTTTTTATATTGTTTTCAATGGTATTTTTTAATATCCCGTTCTCAATTAAATCATTAATCGTCTGTTTAACAACTGTACCTTTTAGTTTTTTTTTGAGTCCATATAACTCTTCTTTTACATTATATTGTCCAAAGGCTTTTACAATATTGTTTTCAATTTCATTTAAAACATATACATCCAGGGTATTTACATCCATTAACATGTAATAGCTACCATATTTGAATGAATAATGTTCAATTACACTGATATTTTCATGTATTGTATCCATGGATATAACTTTAACTGTTAACAACCGTTGCACTAATATCTTCCCTTGATTGATTAATGTGGCACAGGTTTGGTTTTCCGATTACCTTTTCATAGTTGCCTGGCGAGGGGCATAACCATTGATATACACATTTATTACAAGGTCTTTTATTCCGTACCTTTAGCCAGGAGTGGCCTTTGGTCATTTCTTTAAAAAGAATATCGTAAATAGTAGCTTTGATATTGCCAAGAGGGTTCTCGTTTACGCTTGCATATACTTTCTTATCAGGCAAAATGGTTAACTTGCCAAAATAATTAATATTTAAAGCCATATTTATAAAAACTTTGCGCCTTGACAAATTAGTTTCATTAAAATCTTCTTTTGTTGTGTAAACATTTTTCTCAAAGAATGTTAAATTGTTGCCATCGAAAATCGGGACGATTTCGTATTCTTTTACAATTCTTTCGCAAATAAAAGAATCAACCCATTCAAACTGCAATACAGAGGTTACCGGGAATAGCCATTTTATCATGTCTGAATATTCCCTGATCAAGTCAAATTGTGTTGGCAGGGAATTATAGTCATTTGCAATAATTGAAATATCAGTTTTTTCCCGAAATATCCATTTTAACTTTTCAATATTGGGTCCAATATCATCAGATAATAAAATAAAATGTAAAAAGTAATTATTCGAGTGTACCCACTTTTGAAGCTTATCTAAATCGTGATAACGACATAAGTCCCCAATAAACGTAATTTTATTTAACTGTGCATTTTTACATTTCTTAATAAAAGTATCAACAAGCTCAAAGTTAACCGAAAGTGCTGTTTGCAATGGATAATGTAATTGTTTGTACAGATGTTTTGAACCATTGGGCGAACCGTTAATATAAAAAATAAGTTCTTCAAGATTCTTTATTATTTCTCCTCCCATATTCAGTCCATCTTTCCACTGTATATGATCAATATTATTTTGAATGGTCAAAGTGGGAAAATAAGATACAAGTTTTTTTTCTTGTTTATCTTGTTCAATTATCTCCCCTGCGTCTATTTGTATAATTTTTTTTACCCACTCTTTAATATTCTGCTGGCACAACAATTTTTCTGATAATTCAACTGAATACAAGCTGTTTAAATCAATAAGGGTATTACATAATTTTTTTAGTTTATCTCGACAGATAAACGTAAAGTGTTTGTAGTTTTTTGAATTATATATTATCCCCAGGCTATTTTTTAGCCATAAAAATGTATCAGGATATAAAACCAACCAATATCTTTTCATAGTCAGAGCTATACTAATTTTCAATGCGAACCTCTTTCATTATTTGTTTGTATAATGCCGGATGTTTTCCGAGGTAATCTAAATTTTTTGAAATATAATTTTGAAATGCATGAGAACCAATATAACTCCTGCATTTTGGCGCAGGAGTTATAACTTCATCAATTTGAAATACACATTGTGAGCATTTTCGAATATTTACGCATGTTTTACATTGTTTTACGAATTTAAATACATAATTATTAAACATTTCCGCGATTTGGTCAAAATCAATTTCTACCCTGTCATCAGAAACCTGCCCCATAGCAAACTCATGATTCACTTTTTCGCAGGGAAGTATTTTCCCGTTTACAGTTATAAACATTTTTTTAAAGAAAGGGGTATATGTTCCGGTTGGAACCGTTTCAATCTTATTTTCGTCATAAAATAACGACCGGTAATTATCAAACATATTACCGGAGAACGTGTATATAAAATTTGTTAATTGGCTAATCCGTGGCGCTTCTAAAAATAATTCTGTTTCGAGTTTTTCCCGGTTACCTGATTTTTCAATACTGGCATCTACATTTTGAAACATGTTGTAAAATTCTTTTACTTTTTCTTGTCGGATTCCTGAATTATTCAAAGAAGAAATCGTTGTTTTTTTCCCGAAAGTATCCATAACGTATTTATGCGCACTTTCTACACTGTTCATATTATGCAAAACGGTATTGAAACGAACATATTTTTTAAAATATTCTGGATATTTCAGCTGTAATTTTTTTACGTTATCTACAACTTGTCTATGTGAATTATTACCATGATGATCAATCCTATATGAGTGATTTTGTTCATTTCCGTCAAGACTAATTAACAACCTAATTTTTTTAGTTGCTAAAAAATCCATATACTTATATAGTAATATTCCATTTGTGGTCATACTATAATGAATTTTTTTACCAATTATTTGTATGGACTCCATATATTCAATTAAATTCTTAATCAAATTCATGTTTATTAGAGGTTCACCCCCATAAAAACTCAAGACAAATGGCTGTCTTATAGAGGGATCAATATTATTTTCCCAGATGTAAGCTAAATATTTGATAATATTTTGTACTTTTTCAAATGACAAATTACTTGTACTTCTGGGATCATACCCTCCATATAAATCTCCATAACCACAATATTTACAGCGTAGATTACAGACGTCTGTAACTTCAAAAACCAATTGTTTCAAATTGATTAAATTTAACATAATATCATTTGTTTCTAATGTTATAAATTCCATAATAAGCAATTGAGATTATTTCTTTATGTCCTTAGGTTTCATTAGTACTAAAACAGGATTATCATCAAATTTGATTTTTAACATTTTTTTTTCCCATACTTCATGATTCGGATTATTTATAGGAGTATTATTTTTAAGTTCATTCAGGCTTTCAACAAGTTCATGGGCCTTTAATGCCGTAATGATATATTCATCGGTACTAAAAGAGAGCCTTGCCTGCAATTTTATATTTCCGATTAAATCATCATAAATATAGTCTGGATTAAATGCATTTGTCGAATTATCAAAGAAATTATGAACATAAATTGTATTCACTTTTCCCGTCCCCCAACTTTTTTGGGTTATAAAAAGATAGTTTGAGTATTCTTTTAAGTTAACCTTCTGATAAGGTTCTGCTACCTTTTTATAGTGCTCAAAGTCACCTTTAAAATATTCAACCTGCTTATTCCAAGGCAATAGTTTGTCTTGTAGATTCGTGATATAAGTAGCTTTTTTTTCAGCACCTGAAAAATCCCAAATGGTATCGGATTTGTAATTTGTAAACAACAATTTATCCTTGCTTATCTGAAAAAATGCATCTGCCGGATCAAATATCTGAAAGTTTGTGCGATCAGGTGACACATTACTTTCGGCAATTAACGTATCTTTTAGATTTAAGGCAGTATCATAGAAATAAATTTTACCTTCATATTCATCGTATAATGCGATTCTTTTATTTGAAGTTGGTGTAAAAAAGCCGGGTTGGTGTGGAAGCATTTTGCTTCCCCTAAACTCTCCGTCAATTGTGAATTTAGAAATCGATCTTTTATGTCCTATAAAAATGGTGTCTTTATATAATTGGCACTTCCCGATTGTTCCGTACTCTTTTGGTCCATTTCCGCGCTGTCCAATTTGTCTTATAAAAGTTCCGTCCCGGTGAAATAACAATACCCTTCTCATATCTGATATTACAATTACAGAATCATTCATTCTTACATCTGTAACTCTCTGTAAAAAAGAATTGTTATTTGTTTCAAGCGCAATATAAATAATTGTATCAGCAAAAAATGAAACTTTCAAATCATTTTTTTTAGTTTGAGGAAGATTAATTTTAATTGGATATTTATAGTTTACTTGTTCTATTTTTTTAGTGGCAACATCATTTTTCTTTTTTTGTTCTTTTGGACTACATGAAATGGTGACAAATACAATTAATGTACAACAGAAAAATATAATTAAGTCGATTCTCATGATAAATTCTTTTTAGAATATTTTATATTGAAAAAAATGATAGTAATAGTGACCAATTTCTATATAAAAGTTTAAATTAATTTCTTCTGTAATAATAAATTCCTCATTATCTATCTAATATCAGCATAAATTTTCAGCATTATCAGAAAGAATAGTGCAGGTAAAAAAAAATCTACCTGCACCATAATTACTATTACCAATCTGAATTAGCTCCACTATTTTCCCAATTGGCCGATCCGCCATAATAATCATCTCCAGAAGGACATTGTTCACCGTAATATGCGCAAGAACAGGTACATCCACCTCTTAATGAATTCAATTCTCTTTTTTGGATTTCTGCTTTATTAAGCTGATTTAATTTCAGTTTTCCTAACTTTTTCATTTGAATTAATTTTTTATTTTTATTGTCGAATTATTTGTGTTCCATAAATGGAGGGCAAAAAAGCCCGGTTTAGCCTTAACGAGGTATGGAACAACCCCCGCCAAGGCTAAGCCGGGCTAAATTGGTTTTGCAAAGAAACCAGATACAGCTTTTGATTAGTAAAAACTGGTTTTTGTGGCGTTTGTTGAATAACCACATAAAAGGTATAATAAACTGATTATGCAACATCCATTCTATTTCAGCAAATGCATGGTTATTGCAATACAGCAGCAGTACCAGTTTTTTGATTGTTTTATATATTGAAAATAACATCTTCATTTTTACCTGGCAGATTTCGTTTCAAATTCAGGTTGTACTAATTTTTGGTAACATTTTATCATTTTCTGACACATTGCAGATGCAGTAAACTTTTCCAGGTAACGTTTTCTTCCATTGTACCCTAACTTTACCCTTTCTTCGGGGTTTTGCAACAAATAGATAATTTTTTGAGATAATATGTCAGAATCAATCCGGCTATTTTCATCTCTTATTACCCCAACTTTAAGGCCGGACACCCTGTCTTCCACAATTTCATCCAAGCCTCCTGTTGCGGTAACCACAACAGGCAAACTATTCATCATCATCTCTACCGCAACGTATCCAAATGGTTCAAACAATGAAGGAATCACCCCTATGTCAGCAATCTTGTATAAATCAAACAGTTGATCTTGATTAATTTTACCGGTAAAACATAGTTTACTCCAATAGTCTCCAGCTTCTTTGAATAACGGATTGTATGCTCCATCGCCTATAATCCACAAACGGCTGTTGGGTTCATATTTCAATACCTTCTTAAATGCTTCGATTAAAAATGCAACTCCTTTAATTTCGTCCAAACGACCGGCAAACAGGATAATTTTCTCATCAAAATCAATCCTGTATTTTTCCCTCAGCTTTAATTTTTCTTCAGGTTTCGTCAATGTACCCTTATCTGTAAGGCCATTATTCACCACCGTAATTTTATCAGCATTTATACCATAGTCCTTACAAAGAATTTCCTTTGAATAATCAGCGAGACAAACAATATGATCGACACACCCCATAGTCTTTTGGTCTTCCTTAAATAAATCCAGTGTTTTTTTTTCTCTATCACCTGGAATCTTTTCTTCAGGCTGTGCCAATATTTTTTTCATTTGCGACAAATCACCCTGTAATACAAAACTCCAATCCATATAGTGCACAACAAGCAGTATTTTGCTGTCAAAAAACTCTCGCAAATATCTCGCAAGTTGATAATCACGCATACAGTTAAGATGAAATACTAATTTATCTGTATTTATGGTAAGTACCCGAATAAGATTAACTACAGCAAGGAAATATTGATTATAATTTACGTTAGTTGTCCCGGAGTGTGTGGGTAAAGGGATATACCAATTTGAAATGCCATTGTGATTTTCAATAGTAAATTCCTGCTTGTCTGCCTCAAGATGGACTATTGTTATATTTATATCCCTGTCCTTCAGGCCAGTTGTTAACTCTTTAATATAGGTGCCAATCCCGTATTCAGAAGCCCGGCTTTTTCTTTTAAAAATATAAATAGGTATATTAGAAGCCGGCCGGATTACCGGCCTGAACGAATCAGTAAAACCTTCGTTCAGTATTGTCAGGATATAACCTGCCAACCCGGAATAAATACCATATTTTTTGTCATCGGCTGTTTCCAAAATCTTTTCCCGGAATACGGGATCTGTCAAAGTTTTATGTACCTTGTCCTTATATTCAGGATTACAATCACTAAATGGCCGTATAGCAGGAAAAAGCAATGCATAAGAGGTAACCTGGCCACATAATTCTTCCTGCAATTTTTCAGAAACAGGAGGTTTATTGGATGTTCTTTTCAAAGGAGAAAAATCGGCCCCGAGATTGTGTAATATTTGTTCCAAATAGTAAATCTCACAATTATTCATATCCATCGGGCACAATCCTGAAATAAATGCAGGTATAGTTGCAATTATTTTATCTATGTCAGGAGGGCAATATGGCTTTGTTTTGATCTCCCGGATAAAATAAAAAAGGGATACCAGGTAATCGGGACATACTTTTATCCCTTCCTGAAAACTTTCAGCAAACAATACCTTTATATCATTCCAAACCAGTTGCAAAACCTCCGTGTTCCAAACGTCGTTTTTTGCCCGGTATAAATAATATAATCCGTAACCAAAAAAATCGTTATATTTCCCTGATAGTTCCGGTTTTTTTCGCTCGAGTTGAAAAACAGCATTGTCAAGCTCCTCAAGAATATTGTCTTCACCTTCTTCAATAAAACCATTCTGTACCAGGTATTCAATTCCCCAACCAATTCCTGCCAAACCGTTTTCAAAACCGACCGGTGTATTTGCTGTTATCTCTTCGTAAATTTCATCAATCAGTTCGCCGGCGTAATCTTCGTAAATTCGATTTTTGGCTT
>CAYTDH010000229.1:0-7420 GCA_964436325.1 uncultured Tangfeifania sp. | reverse complement strand
TCAGGGAGATAAATGTTTCTGAATTCGGGGACGGGCATGCCCGTTTTGCTCCCCTAGCTTCCGGAGGGAATATGGACAGACTCCGCATGAAGGTGAAAAACCGGTGCGATGAGCTTTTTTACTCTAATCCGCTTAATCTCATTTACCTGGATGGAGATAAGGTTTCGGGAGGGGATGAAATCAGGCTGAACTGGAACAACAACCGTTTCTGGGAAAACAACCGGGTGAAGGTTGAAGTCTGGCATTCGGTGAATGGAACAAATGGATGGGAGAGGGTGGCGGAGGTTTCTGCCGGGAATGCATGGCTTTTTATCAATGAGGGATTTTCGTTATCCCATTTTTTCAGGGTGAAGGTGGAAAATCTGGATGAAGGAAAGGTTTCCTGGTCGAATACCATCCAAATAATGCTGGATGATAAGCTGGAAATTCCGGATGTTTTCACTCCCAACGGCGATGGGTATAATGATGTCTGGGATATCCGGAATATCCGGTTTCATGCACCGGAACGGGTTACGGTTTACAACCGGCACGGGCAGAAGATTTATGAATGCCGCAATGAATATATTCCCTGGGATGGCCGGGCAAAGGGTGAAATCCGGCAGGGGACCTATTTTTATGAGATCGTTTTTGATGGACAGAATGTAAGACACGGACAAATAACGGTATTGCAATGAGGTATTTTCAGAAGATAGTATTCTTTTTATGGATTTTGGGGAGTTTCCAGGGAAAAGCACAGGAGTTTCCGTACCACTATTTTTCCCATACGCATCCTGTTGTAAGCAATCCTTCACTTGCTGCCGCCGATGTTCCCTTAAAACTTTCCTTTGGTGCTTATAATCTTTGGGCGGGCGGTTTTAAGCCGGTGAATGATTACCTGGTGGGTTTTTCATTTTCGCCCGACCGCAGCCGCTACGGGAATTTGTCGTGGAGGCAAACCCGGGTGGGGCTTGGCGCTATTCTTTTTCAGGAAGAGATAGGACCCTTCCGTCAAAACAGGCTACACGTGATGTATGCGTACCATATCCCTTTATCGCGGGAGGTCCGTTTATCGCTTGGCGTTGCCGGAATTGTGGAATACATGAATATCGATGTGAATGCCTTAACCCCTGCCGATTCTGATGATCCCCGGCTGCAAACCGGGGCTAATCAGTCCTTCCTGTTCGACGGGGGAGTGGGGGCATCGGTTTGGAGTGAAAATTTCAGGGTAGGGCTGTCTGTCCTGAATCTCGCTCCGGGAGAATTCCGTTTTTCAGAAGAAGCGGCCTCCGGAATACCGCTCTACCGCAAATTTTTCCTGGATGGTCAATACGGGTTTGAACTTTACCGGAATATGAAGGTGGAACCCCGGGTTACGATCAGAAATTCCTTTCCGCAGGAGTTGAATTTTGATGGGTTGGTTCAATTGGACTTTCAGTTGCTCCAAGTCGGGGCTGGTTACCGCAGCGAGCAAACCCTGTTTTTCTTTGCCCGTGTCCCTGTAAAAGGATTTATCTTCTCCTACACTTCTGAGAATCCGCTAGGCTCCAATCACATGATGGGCAACGGCCATTCCGTGGGACTGAGCTGGGTGCCGGGGAATTTTTTGTGAAATAAATTGAGAAATTGTGAAATTGTGAAATTGTGAAATTGACAAATTGTGAAATTGTGAAATTGAGAAATTGATAAATTGACAAATTGTGAAATTGTGGAGGGATGCGGCAGGGGGAGGAGTCGCTTCGCTGCTAATGGCAGATTTTTGTAAAAGACCCATAATGAATCTAGTAAGAAAATCGCACTTTAATGTCATTTCGACGACGCAGGAGGAGAAATCTGTTGAAATAGGGAGAGATTTCTCCTTCCGCTGGCGGATCGAAATGACACCAGAGTGCGAATTTCTGAAATATCTCATTATGAGTTATTTGTAAAATTCTGTCATTGGCATCCGCTGGAGCGGACAAGTTCCGCCGGTAAGCAGACCTTTACAGGTTTGTTACCGTCGGCGTCGCTCCAAGCGACACCGACGGTAGTCTCATTTAAATTGTTAAATTGATAAATTGTGAAATTGTGAAATTGACAAATTGAGACGCAGATTATTATGAGGAGTATGATTTGAAGAAGGAATTTGAATGCCGATAATTTATGATTAAATTATGATTGATTTGCCTAAAGGCAAATTGACAAATTGACAAATTGTGAGATTGTTGATTAATATATCGTAGGGACGCAAAATTTTGCGTCCATATTCGAAATTTTGAGACAAAGATTACTTGGAAAAATATCCTGTATCATTCTTGAACGGGTTTTAAGTTGACCATGAAAATCGCTGTAATAAACATCAATGCAGCAACCACTGCTCCTCCCACAAAGGCTGCCTGTGTGCCGCCAATGCTGTAGAAAATACCGATGAAAACCGGACCTGCAGTCTGCCCGAGCCTGAGGACCATACTATTAATCGACATAAATCCTGCACGTTCACTGAGGGGAGCAAATCCCACAAGGAGAGTCTGAATCCCGGGAATCAGCATTCCATGGCCCATTCCAAAGGTGATGAGCGGAATGAAGAGTACCCACCAGCTGCCGGCAACCGAAAGAATCAGCATGGAGACCATGTAAAGGAAAAAGCTGATGAGCAGTTGGTGTTTGGGTTTAATCCACCGGTTAATAATTTTCAGCCGGGAGGAGGTGATGGCCGTTACAATGGAAAAACCCGACATAAACAACCCGATTTGAAAGTCGTTGGCCTCAAGTCGTTCAACCATTAATTGCGGAAAATAGGAGAGGTAGGCTCCATATAAAATAACGAACAGCAGGATGTTAATGATGAACAAGCCCCATACGGTTTTCTTATTGATGTTTTTCCAGGTGCGTCTGAGGTAATTTTTCAGTTTTTGAGGTTCTCCGGGTTCGGGGTTTTTCAGGCAAAAGATAACCAGGAAACCGGCTGGTATGGCAAATAGTGACAGAAGGAACGGATACTGCCAGCCTGCCAGGGCGAGCGCTCCTCCCAGTGCAGGATAGGCGGCCGTACCTGTACTTAAAACGCTGGCATTGTAGCCCATAATGGCTCCCCGCTTAGGTCCGGAAAAAAGATCGCCAATCAGTGTTACATTTAATGAACCCAGCGATGCAGCGCCGATTCCCTGAAAAAAACGGAGGATTAGCAAAACCTCCCAGTTTTGGGTGAAAAAACAGCCACTCCCTGCCAGTGCGAAAAGAAAAAGCGAGGGGACGAGGATTGTTTTCCTTCCCCAGTGATCGGCCATTATTCCAACTATTGGAGCTAAAAGAATTCCGGGCAACGTAAAAACAGTGATGAGCATCGTTACCTGCCTGGGGGTGATGTTAAAGTGTTCCTTAATGGATGGAAAGGCCGGGGTTATGCTGGCAACACCCATTACGGCTATCAGCGTTACAAAATAAATGGTAAACAGGTTTCTTTTTTCCATAGCAAAGCGTTAATCATGAACAAAAGTAGGTTTTTCCTCCGCTCAGAAAATTTTTCACTCCTTTTTTTCCTGGATTGGTGGAGGGTCCTTTCAGGGAAAGGTTGATTTCACTATTTTTGGCGGCAAATTTAAAATACTGACCATGCGCAATTTGTTCCTTTTCTGTTTGCTTTTATTCTTTTTTGCCGGGCATGCCCAAAAAAAACAGATGACACTGGAAGACGCCATTCTGGGGCGTTATTCTTACCTGAACCCTGAAAAAATGAAGGGGCTGAACTGGAAAAATGATCAGGTTTATACGTGGATTAAAAACGATACGTTATGGGAAGGGGATATAAATGCAGAGGGGCAGCAGCCTTTGCTTTCGCTTGCAGAGTTGAATAATATTCTCAAAGTCAATAGCCAAAGTGGTTTCAGCAGGTTACCCGGCTATTCATGGACAGAAGAAAATAATCTGCTTTTCCGCAGTGGGGACAAATTTGTTGTTTTGGATGAGGAGAATAAAGAGCTGAACTATGAGATTGAACTGCCTGGTGAAGCTCAAAATGCACATTTCAGTGAGACGGGGCAATGGGTGGCTTATACCCTGGAAGATGATGTTTATGTGGCGTTTAAGGATGGTACGACCCGCCAGCTAACCTTTGATGGCGGAGGGGGAATTGTAAACGGAAAGGCTGTCCACCGTCGTGAATTCGGAATTTCCGGGGGAATTTTCAATGCTCCGGGAGGAGGCTCTGTTGCTTTTTACCGTAAAGATGAAACCATGGTGACGGATTATCCGGTGGTGGATTTCATGGGCAGGATTGCGGAAACCAAGCCCGTGAAGTATCCCATGGCGGGAATGGGAAGTCACCATGTTACCATTGGGGTTCATCACCTGGGCTCCAATGAAACTGTTTTTCTGGATACCGGTGAGCCTGACGATCATTACCTGACCAATGTGTCCTGGTCTCCTGACGGCAAATATATTTACCTGGCTGAACTGAACCGGGGCCAGGATCACATGCAACTGAATTGCTACAATGCACAAACGGGAGAAAAAGAAAGGACCCTTTTTGAAGAGACCAGTAATACCTATGTTGAGCCCCTTCATCCCCTTCATTTTTCGGGTGCAAATGAGAAAGAATTTTATTACCTGAGCCGCCGAGATGGCTGGTTTCATCTTTACAAATACGATGTTTCCGGCAGGCTGATAAGTCAGGTTACCAAAGGAGCGTGGGAGGTAACCCGCCTGCTGGGTTTTGATTCCAAAGAGAAGGTTGTATTTGTGGAAGGAACCAAAGAAAGTCCGCTTGAAAGGCATGTTTACCGTGTAGATATAAAAACGGGAAAAATTCGTAAGCTGACCAAAGCCCCCGGAATCCACAGCGGGATGTTAAGTCCTGATGGAAAGCAGCTTCTTGTTGATTTCAACGGCCCTTCAATCCCCTCCGGAACCATTTTGGTCACGGCAGAAGGAGAGGAAATCCGAACGCTGCACCGGGCTGAAGATCCCCTTGAAGATTTTGCGCTTGGAGAAAACAGACTGGTATCTGTAGAAGCTGCTGATGGTCAAAATTCCCTGACAGGCCGGCTGATTTTGCCGCCGGACTTCGATCCGTCCAAAAAATACCCGGTTATCGTTTATGTTTATGGGGGGCCTCATTCGCAACTGGTGAACAAGAGCTGGCATCATGGAGCCAGGTGGTGGCAGTATTATATGGCTTCCCAGGGTTTTATTGCCTTTACCATGGATAACCGGGGAACCCATTACCGGGGGAGGAATTTTGAGACTGCTGTTCACCGGAAATTGGGGGTTTTGGAAACCCGCGATCAGATGCAGGGAATCGAATACTTGAAATCCCTTCCTTATGTAGATGCAGAAAGAATCGGCGTTCATGGCTGGAGCTATGGCGGGTTTATGACCCTGAACATGATGCTGCGCCATCCGGACGAATTTAAGGCAGGGGTGGCCGGCGGACCGGTTGTGGATTGGAGTATGTATGAGGTGATGTACGGAGAACGGTATATGGATCGTCCGCTTGAAAATCCGGAAGGTTATGCTGAAACCAACATGGTCAATCATGTAGCCGGCCTTCAGGGAAAGTTGATGCTGATCCACGGCGCCCAGGACGATGTGGTGGTGATGCAGCACAGCATGAAATTCCTGCGCGAATGCATCCGTCAGAACAAACCGGTTGATTTTTTTGTGTATCCAACCCATCCGCACAATGTGCGCGGAAAAGACCGTTTACACCTTATGGAAAAAGTGAGCCGTTATTTTTTGGATAATTTATAATCCGAATCTTATCTGCCGGGCTCGTCAAGTACCGTTGTTTTTCGTTTCAGGTATTTAAAGATGAGATAGAAAACCACAAAAAAGATCGCTGCATAGAACCAGAAATCCTTATCTAAACTGAATTTACCCCAACCGGCATCGATCCATTGAGCGATTAGATTGAAAATAAAAAAGATAACGAAAATACCGGTTATCCCGTTTTTTTCCTTTTTGAGCACTTTTTTCCAGCTAAAGGAAAGGGCAGGTTTCCTGTAATTTTTAAAGGACGGAATAAAGGCTGGGGTCTTTTCAGCCCAGTTTTCATAAGCTTCTCCGAATTTTCCAACCAAAAACATCTCCTCAGCATACATGATTCTCTCATAGTACACCCAATAGAGAAAAACAAAAGAGAAGATAAACCAGAGATTTGCGGTTAGCATGGCTAATCCCAGCCACATGAAAAAATTGCCAACATACAACGGATGCCTTACTGTAGAGTAAATTCCGGAAGTGTTGATTTCATCTGCCACCTGTTCTGCAGCGTTTCTGCCGGAAGTATTGGCGGGGGTATACCCTACAGTAACAGCACGAATAATTTGACCGGCGAGGGATACTAAAAGACAGACAAATAGCCAGATATCTCCCGGGAAAGGAACACCCGCTTCGGAAAAGCTTGTTTTGGTTTGAATGAAAACGGCCAGTCCCGCCACTAAAATGATCAATGGCAGGTAACTGCGGAAACGAAAAAGGAAATCCCCTTGTTTTTTGAATTCTTTTTGTAACAAAATATCAGTTTTTTGAGTTTTTTATGCCAATAAGTAGTCGTAATAATACAAATTTTTTTGGGGTTTCGGTTGCCGCTTTGTATAAGTTATGGCATTTTTTTTAAAATGATGGGGGATATTCTTTATTTTCCGTAAAATTATCCGGATTTTTTATTTTTGAGGAATTGATATTTTTGTATCATTAAATAAAGATACCGGAAGGAGGGGGGAAGTATAAAACTTTCTGTTTTCGGACCTGGAAATTATGGAATCAGCATGTATCAAAAGCCTGTTCAACAACCATTAATGTGTAATACCTGCTCATGAAACCAGCTAAAATAGTGTTGTTTTTGACGGGTGTTTTTTTTCTCCTGGCTTTGGCCATGTTGATTACTCCTTCCGAGGGGGTAGATTTGGAAATTTTTCGGTTTCATATGCCCACTTTTCAGAGAATGTTTACCGAAGAGGAGGAATCGGATGTTGATTTAAGGGAGATCATCGACAATCAGATCAACGTTGACACGCTGATGGACATCAGGCAGGATTCCAGGCGAATGCGATATCGGATAACACCGGCATCTTCTTCCCGAACCCATTCAATCCTGTGGCCGGTCAGGTCACACAGTGTCTGCAAATCCCGGCGACCACTGGGGTCATCGGCGAGAAAGTCGACCAGCGTACCGCGGGGCAAATGCTTCGTGCGTTTCTTGAAACGCAGAATGGGAAGTGGGCACACCAGGCCGACGGCGTCGACCTGGTGTACCTCCTGCCCTTGTTCTGGCTCTGGTCGATCAGTCAAGCCGCACACTCTCACTGCTGTATTGCTCGGCTGAAGACCACCCGAACTGATCCAGGACGACCGGGGCGAGGGCGGCGATCACCAAGGCTGTGATAAATCCGGCAATCATGGCTTTCACGATGATTCTCCCTTGTCCTGTTTGCCCAGACGCTCTTCCACCCACAGATCGTGGTGT
>CAYTDH010000228.1:0-7426 GCA_964436325.1 uncultured Tangfeifania sp. | reverse complement strand
CTGTGGAACAAATGACAGAAATAATTTATCTGTCATCTTCTCATTATGCCCAAAATTTTTTTTGAGTGACCTCTCGAAATGACGACTTAATCTGATTTTTCAAATACACTAATTCTGAGTTATTTACAAAAACTTGTTATTGGCAGCCCGAAAAACGACATCGGGCAGATTATTGACATCGCAC
Source organism: uncultured Tangfeifania sp. (assembly GCA_964436325.1). Taxonomy (GTDB): domain Bacteria; phylum Bacteroidota; class Bacteroidia; order Bacteroidales; family Prolixibacteraceae; genus Tangfeifania. The sequence continues at coordinate 7,242 of CAYTDH010000228.1, read as the reverse complement.
ATTGTATTGAACGGTTTTTGGTGAGCTATTTTTTGAAAATAGGGGTCGATGGGAATGTTATTCCTGAAAAGAAATTGCAACCCTAAGGCGGTTGCTTCCCTGCTGTTGGTAAGTAATCCTTTTTTGACTTCCACCGGGGCCATTGTGATTACCTCAATTTGTTTGTCGTTTAGGTCGTTAAGAATTTTACTGACGGTTCTTTCTGTATGAAAAAGGGCTTTTTGGGAAGAGGGGTTTTCGCCGGAGGGATTTTTTTTGGGTCTGGCAGACTTTTTTTCACGGGGAATGAAAGGGAGGGCTGAGGAAATGAAAATGATTTTTTTTACACAGGGAGCATCCCGGAGCACATTAAGGAGCGAACCGCTATTCTGAATGACCGGCACGTAAATGGGTGCCGCGGCGTTGTTGACTCCCAGTTTATAAGGAATGCCACAATGGATGATGGTTTCGCAATCACGGACGAAACGAAGGATATCATCCCGTTTGCCCGGGTTGGTCCGGGAAACTTCCAGGTTTTGGTGTGCAGTAAGGGCTTGCAGCGAAAAAATGTTTTCTTTCCTTGATAGAAGCGGAACTTGCATTCTGACGATGTAATTTTCTGCCAGAAACTTCAGGGTGATATAGCACCCGATGAATTCAGATCCCCCAATGACCCCTGCTTTTTTCATTTTTTTTCGAGTGGAACTAGCAATCGTTACCCTTCAAGACAGGGACCAAAGTTCCTGTTTTATAAAACACGACTAAAATACAAATTTTTTCATTGATGTAAATTGTTTTATTTCAGGATTTTTTTTGCCTTATCGAACTTTTGAACTTAATGTTTGATTTTGTGTTGCTTCAAATGTTAAAAAATATTAAAATACCTTTTTATGCTAATAAGAACGATTTTTTGAATTGAGGATGTTCGTTGACAAAAAGATAAAATAGGTTAATTTTACGTTGTTTTATTGATAAAATGATTAGTTATTGCTAGAATAAAAGCAAAATGATATAGCAAAGCTTTGGAGTATTTTTTTAATGGAATTTAAAAAATAAATTTGAATGCTTTTTTCTGATAATTTTCCACTGAATTTAATTATATAAAAAAGCACCATGAAAAAATTTTTATTAACAGCAATGCTGGCCATATTTTTATTGGCAAATGCGTCAGCAAAAGAAAACAAGATTCCTTTGATTGGTTCGAAGGCTCCTTCTTTTACAGCCAAATCGACCGAAGGGAAGATTACTTTTCCCGAAAGCTTTGGAGATAACTGGAAAATCCTTTTCAGTCATCCGCAGGACTTTACTCCTGTTTGTACTTCCGAACTGCTTGAATTGGCTTACTTACATGATGAATTCGAGGCCATGGGGATTAATGTTGCGGTTATTTCTACTGATGAATTGCATGTTCACCATTTATGGAAGGCCCACATTGAAGATTTGAATTATAAAAACAGAGGTACTCAGAAGGTAAGATTTCCGATACTGGATGATCACGGGGCCAAGGCTTCGCGCATGTATGGAATGCTTCACGAGCCGGTGAGTACCACCAGGGATATCCGGGGTGTTTTTGTCATTGATTCAGAAAACACCATTCGTTCGATCAACTTTTATCCCATTGAAATAGGAAGGAACATTGATGAGCTCCTCAGGGTTGTGGCAGCCTTAAAAACATCTGATGAGCAAGAGGTTTTTACACCTGCTAACTGGAATGCGGGCGATGATGTGATGGTTCCGCATTTTCCTTACACCGAGGCAGAATTGTCTGCCAACCCTGAAATTAAGGAGAAGTATTACAGTATAGGGGACCGTCTTTGGTTCAGGAAGTTAAGTGCAGAATAGCAGGAGGAAGCATTTTTTTTCATTAGGATAGTTTTGAAAAGCAAAAGAAAGGGAGCCGCGCGGCTCCCTTTCTTAATTGTTTTTTGGTGTCAGCCGGATGACTTTTCCGGGTTTATTAAGGACAACATAAATCGCACCGTCGGGACCTGTACTCACGTCGCGGACGCGCCCGGCTCCTTTAAGAATGACTTCCTGATGCATTACCCGGTCTTTTTCGATGTGCAATAACCGGACTTCTTCATATTTTAAGGCTCCGACGAGCAGCCGGTTTTTCCATTTTTCAAAAAGATTTCCTCTGTAAAAATCGAGGCCACAGACGGCTATGGAGGGCTTCCAGTAGAGGTTGGGTTGTTCCATTCCCGGGAGATGGGTTAGTTCGGTGATGATGGTCCCGTTGTAATTTCTCCCGTAGGTAATGGTTTCCCAGCCATAATTTTTTCCGCCCTGAATTAGGTTGAGTTCATCGCCGCCCATGGGGCCGTGTTCGGTAGCCCATACCTCTCCGGTTAAAGGATGAACAGCCATTCCCTGAATATTTCTGTTGCCGAGGCTATACAAGGACTTCATTGAATTTTCGACTGGAATGTAGGGGTTATCTTCGGGGATGCTTCCGTCTTTGTGAATGCGGTGCACTTTCCCGTTAGGCAGGGAAACATCCTGGGACTGGTAGCCTGCACCGCGGTCGCCGATGGCAAAATAGAGGTACCCCCATGGATCGAACACAATACGGCAGCCATAATGGTGGCGGGTGGTCTGGTAAGTTTCATGCGGTGCTTCAAAAAGCACTTCCTGGCTTGTCCAGGTGTTGTTTTGGATTTTTCCTCGTACAATGCGCGTCATGGCAGGAGGCCTGTTGCCTTCGCTGGCATTTTCCAGAACATGGCTGTAAGCAAGGTAAATCCAGCCATTGTCATCAAATTCCGGGTCAACGGCAACATCGAGCAACCCTCCCTGACCAGCATGCAACACCTCGGGGGTATTTTGTACCGGTTCGGGCTGAAGAACTCCGTTGATAACCATCCGCAGTCGTCCTGGACGCTCGGTGATAAGGGCCTTGTTATTATCCATGAAATCAATAGCCCAGGGGATTTCCAGTCCATCGGCAAATGATTCCACCTCCATTTCATAGTCCATTGTTTCCAGCATTTCAGGTGTAGCTGGTTTTTCAGCCCCTGCATTTTCCTCTGCATCGCGGATATAGCTGACCAGTGAGCTGATTTCTTCGTCGGACAGTGATTTTTCGTAGGAGGGCATCCCCAGATGGGGAATACCAAATTTTATATTGCGCCGGACATACCCGTTTTCGGCTCCGAATTGCCAGATGCCGTCGATCAGGCTGGTGGCATTGCCCCCATTGAGGTCGGTGCCGTGACACTGGGCGCAATATTGCTGGTAAAGGGCAGCAGGGTCGTTCTGGGCGCTGATACCCTGGGAAAGGGAAGAGGTTATCAATAAGATAAGAACAAGGCGTAACGTTTTTGTAATGGATAATCTCATGAGCATTGATTTAAATATTCCTGATTCTGTTAATTTCTTGCTAAAATGCTTCAAACAGTGTTTCACAAGCATTCAGAATCTTTCCCAATATACAAAAAATCAGAAAACTACAATTTTTCCCTTCTTATTGAAGCGATCGTTCCACACTCATCCAGAGAAGCCGGGCTGTTTCATCCCAACTGAATTTTTCCTTTTGCCTGAATCCTTTATCAATCAGGGACTGCCTCAGGGATTTGTCTTCGGTTATTTTAAGCATGGCTTCCGTAATTTGTTCTGTCCGGCACGGGTCGGCATAAAGCACAGCATCGCCTCCGACCTCAGGCATGGAGGTGGTATTGGAACAAATGACAGGGACACCGGCGCTCATAGCCTCAACCACAGGTATGCCAAATCCCTCGAAAAAAGGCACAAACGCCAGGGCAAGCGATGCCCCATAGATAGAATGCAGCTTGCGTGTGGAGACCCTTCCGGTAAAAACCACATCGTTTTTAAACCGCATGTTCCGGTAGGTTTCAAACATTTCGCCGGTTTTATGCATTTCTCCGCCTGCAATTACCAGCTTAATGTCGTTTTCTGCAAGGGTTTTAAAGGCATCGAAGGCTTTCAGTAGTCCGCAAATGTTTTTTCGCGGATGGAGTGCCCCCACAAAAAGGAAATAGGGAGAACCTCCTGTAATGCCCTGGCGGGTTGATTCCTGGTCTTCCGGACTTGTAGGCTCAAAGACCTGGTTGATGCCGTCATAAACGACATCGATTTTGTCATAATCCACTTTAAACGAGCGGGTGATGTCCTCTTTGGAATAGTATGAAACGGTTGCTATTCTTTTGGCAGTGGCGGCAAACTTCGGAAAATAGCGGTTGTAATATTTGGATTTTAACCAGGGCAAGTCTCCCGGGCGATGCACGAAATTGATGTCATGAATGACAGCCAACTGGGGTACTTTTGTTTTTAGAGAAAGGTATCCGTCGGGAGAAAGAAAAAGATCTGCTTTATATTTTCGCAGGATACGGGGAATTTGAAATTCAAACCACAGGTACCATAAAACAGGATGCCGTGTTGAAGGCCAGACCACCACCGGAGTGATATTCTCGGTGAAAATGTAATCTTTATGATAGGGACGGTCGAATATGAAAATAAATTGATGTTCAGGATGATTGATGGTAATGCGCTTGAGGGTTTCAAGCGTAAACCAGCCAATGCCTTCCAGTTTTTCCCTCAACAGCAACCGGGTATTTACGGCTATAACCATTAACTATTTGTTCAATTTTGGGTAAATGTACAAAGTCTGTTTAAATATTTTTTACTTTTATCCGTTCAAAAATAATGGAATAAACTTGATAAATACCGGGTCTTGAAGCGTAAATTTGTAACTAACCTCATATTACTTCTATTTCTCAATCTTTTGATTAAGCCGCTATGGATTTTTGGAATTGACCGGACGGTGCAAAATACGGTGGGGGATGAGCACTACGGGCTCTTTTTTGCGTTGTTTAATTTTTCCATGATTTTGAATATCCTGCTCGATGTGGGCATTACCAGTTACAATAACCGCAATATTGCCCAGTATAATTTTTTGCTTCCCAAGCATTTGTCCCACATAGTAGGTCTGAAACTGGTTCTGGCGCTGGTCTATGCGGTTTTGAGCCTTACGGTGGCCCTTATTATCGGATACAATAAAGTTCAATTGCACCTGCTGGTTTTTCTGATTTTTAACCAGTTTTTAATCTCGTTTACACTTTACCTCCGGTCTAACATCAGTGCATTGCATCATTTTCGTACCGACAGCTTTTTGTCGGTGCTCGATCGCACGCTGATGATCATCATTTGCAGCATCCTTTTATTTACGGATGTCCTTAATCAGCCGTTCAGTATTGAATGGTTTGTTTATGCCCAGTCTGCTGCTTATGTGATGACCGCGCTGATCACTTTTGGTGTTGTTTTGAAGAAGACGGGGAAAATAAAAGTGCATTTTTCGAGGAAATTTTTTCTTGCTTTTCTCCGAAAGTCGTATCCCTATGCGCTCCTTATCCTGCTGATGTCGCTTTATAACCGTATAGATTCGGTCATGCTCGAGCGCATGTTGCCCGGTTCGGAAGGGAAAGAACAGGCGGGTATTTATGCCCAGGCTTTCCGTTTGCTTGATGCCGCTGCCATGTTTGGTGCTCTTTTTGCCGGATTGTTGCTTCCCATCTTTTCTAAAATGATAAAACAACGGGAGCCCGTTGGGCAAATGGTTCAGTTGTCATACACCCTTCTTATTGTTCCGGCTATTGTTCTTGCCATTTCAAGTGCTCTTTACAATGAGGAGATCATGACCCTGCTCTATCGGTCCAATACTCATTTATCTTCGCAGATTTTTGGCATTCTTATGATTGGTTTTACGGGGATTGCCACGACTTATATCTTTGGCTCCCTGCTTACCGCTAATGGAAGTATGAAAGAGTTGAATATCATGGCTTTTTGCGGGATGACGCTGAACGTCATGCTTAACTTAATCCTGATCCCGCGTTATGGGGCGGTGGGATCGGCTTTTGCCAGTGTGACAACTCAGGTGCTGACAGGAGCTGCCCAGCTTGTGCTCGCGCTGGTGGTCTTTGGATTAAAACCAGGAATCAGGCCTGTTCTTCATGTTCTGTTGTTTGCCGGCTTAGTGGGCATTTTGGGTTTTCTTTCCACTTTAGTCGAGAACTGGGTGGCCGGTTACCTGGGAATGATCCTGGCTTCTGCGGCCGTTGCCTTTTTGTTAAAATTAGTGAACCTGAAAGACTTAACCAGAATGATTTTTTATAAATGAAACGGGCATAGTAATTTTTTACACCCAGGGAATGATTAATCCCGATAGTTATCAGGAATGCCTGTCGGCAGACAGGCATCTTATTTCTTAGAAAACAAAAAATATTAATATAATGAAAAACCCTTCCATCGAAACCCTGCAAAACAGCGATGAGTTTGAACTGGAGGCAGAACTTGATCATGGCCAGATAAAGGACTTTGTTCTGGAACAGCTCACATCCCCCGGGAAAATTATCGGGGGTTTTATGGTTTATCAGGTGGCCATGGTGGTGACGGGTATCTTTTTTCTTACCCGTTCTCTGGTTCTTGCCTTTCGGGGAGAGGAAATTTATTTGCTTATTTCTGTGGCTGCCCTGTTTTTTTCATTTACCCTGCTCATCGTTATTCATGAATTGTTTCACGGGGTAGCTCTCAAATGGACGGGAGCGCCGGTTGTTAAATATGGGGGTTACTTAAAAAAGTTTATTTTCTATGCCGAAGCCGACCGGCATGTGTTAAACCGTAAACAATTTACCCTGGTGGCATTGGCTCCGCTGGTGTGTGTTAAGGTGATTACGCTTGCGGGTATGCTGTTTTTCTGGAATGATCCGCTGGTCTGTTTTTTTATTTTGGTGATGAGTACCCACAGCCTTTTTTGCGCAGGTGACATCGGGCTCCTTTCTTTCTTTTTTAACAGGGAGGAGGGCGAGGTTTATACGTTCGATGTAAGGGAGGAGAAAAAGAGTTATTATTACCGGAGAAGGAGGGAGTAGTTTCTGGTTTCTTGTTACTTGTTACTTGTTACTTGTTCGATTTGCGGATGTAGTTTGTATCGCTTCGCTCGGGGAGGGGAAGGAGTTGTCGTGATTTTCGTTGTTGTCTTAGTTATCATGGTTGGGGTGTGTGAAGGTAGCGGGTATCGCTTTGCTCGGGGAATTGTTCCTTATTCGTTGCTTGGTATTTTGTGTTTACGGATGTGATTCGCTCGGGATGGTGCGGATTGGTTTTGTGTTCGCAACGAAAAACGACCCCGGAGGGGTCACATGTTTGTAGAAAGATGATTCACAGATGAACGTGTGACTCCGGCTGGAGTCATACCCCCAACAATGACAATTACAACAACCACGAAAACCACGACAACTTCCTCCCTTT
>CAYTDH010000227.1:0-7429 GCA_964436325.1 uncultured Tangfeifania sp. | reverse complement strand
GCCATTGATTCCATCTATACGGAACTGCTTAAAGGAGCCGATTTTGCAGCCATGGCTCAAAAACATTCGGAGGATAAACGCTCGGGCTTAAATGGGGGCGAGATGCCATGGTTTTCTGCAGGCCGCATGATTCCCTCTTTCTCACAGGCTGCCTTTGCCCTCCAGGAAAAAGGAGAAATCTCCCCTCCGGTAGAAACTCCTTTTGGTTTCCATATTATCAAAAAAATCGACCACCGCCCGGTACCTGATTTTGATGAAGCCCGGCCCAAAATCGAGGAACGAATAAAAAAAGACCCCGCCAGAAGCCTTTCCGGGCAAAAGGAATTGGTGAAAAAACTAAAACAGGAATACCATTTTACGCAAAATCTCCAAAACCTGAAAGAATTCAGCAATGCCGGACAAAAAGGAAAAATCAGTCCAAACCAAATACTTTTTACCATCGATAACCGGAATTTCACCGTAACCGATTTTTCCGGTTATCTGAAAAAAAACAAAATCCCGGATAAGGACTATTCTTCTTCTTTTGAAGACTGGGTGCATGAAGAAATCATCGCCCTCGAAAATGAAAAACTCGAAGAGAAATACCCGGAATTTAAATACCTCATGCGGGAATACCACGATGGCATTTTGCTTTTCAACATCATGGAAGAAAAAATCTGGCAGTTCGCTTCCCGCGATTCCGCAGGACTTGAAAAATATTATAGCAAAAATAAAGGAAAATACGTGTGGGGTGAACGTTTTCGTGGAGTTATTGTCACCTGTGAAAGTCCCGCCGTAAAACAACAGGCAGAAAATGATCTGGAAGCAGGAATGACTCCCGCTGAAATAAAAAGCGAATTCCAAAAAGAAAACATTGATATAACGTTGGAAGAAGGTGCCTGGGAAGCAGGGAGCAATCCTGCAGTAGATTATTTCATCTGGGAGAAGAAAAAAAGCGGAGACTTTCAACACGACAACACCCTGGTCCATGGCAAAATTATTCCACCCGGCCCCAAAACCCTTGACGAAGCCCGGGGACTTTATATCTCCGATTACCAGAAATACCTGGAAGAAAAATGGTTGAAAGACCTAAGACGGAAATACAAAATAAAAATCAACAAAAAAATACTGAAATCCATTTCGCATGTTTAAATCACTTTTTAAATATGGTTTCCTGTTCCCGGGATTATTCAACCTCCTGGGGTGCAATACCGCTGATGAGCAGCAAAAACAAGTTATTGCTCAGGTGGGAACAAACAAGTTGTACATATCAGATGTTGGATCGGTAATCCCAAATGATCTTGAAAAAGAAGACAGTACCCTGATGGCAGAAGATTACATCAAAAAATGGATCAAACGCGAACTTTTGCTTCTCAAAGCAGAGGAGAACCTCTCTGACGAACAGAAAGATGTAAGCAAACAAATAGAAGAATACCGGAAATCACTGATCATCTTCAAATTCAAAAATGCCATTATGAACCAACGGATGGACACCACCGTTACCAATGATCAGATTTTCGAGTATTTTCAAAACCATCCGGAAAGATTCAGACTCAACAAAAATATTGTCAAGGCCATTTATATCAAAATACCCAATGAGGTTGCCCAACCGGAAAGGATGAAAGAAATGTGCCGGAATAATACAACTGAAGGGATAAATGAGCTGCGTGATTATTCGCTTCAGTTTGCCAAATCGTTCGACAATTTTAATCAAGAATGGGTCGATTTTGAACTGGTAGCCAAAAATATTCCGCAGACAATTGAAAATCCGGAGCAGTTTTTGCAGGCGAATCAAATAATCGAGCGAAACGATTCGAGTTATTACTACCTGGTATTTATTCAGGATTACAAATTGATTAATGAATCGGCTCCACTGGAATATGCAAAAAATGATATAAAAAATTTAATTTTGAACCGCAGGAAAATCGATTTCCTGAAACAACTCGAAGACAACGTTTATTCGGAAGGGATAAAAAGAAATAAATTTAAAATGGAAAAACTGAATACAAATGATGAACAATAAAATATTAAAAGGAAGCATGTTGATGCTGTCCGTCCTTTTGGCCGGAATGGCTTTTGCTCAGGACAAAGTGGTTGACCAGATTGTTTCAGTGGTCGGAAGCAATATCATCCTCAAATCAGACATTGAAAAAATGTATAGGGATCAGCAGGCTCAGGGAATTACTTCCGATGGTGATATGAAATGTGAGATACTTGAGAATTTCCTCATCGACAAATTGTTGGTTGCTGAAGCGGAGATGGATACCCTTATTGAGGTCACTCCCAGTCAGGTAAACCAGCAAATGGATGGCCAGCTTCAGATGTATGTAGCTCACTTCGGTTCGGAGCAGGCAGTTGAAAATTATTTTAAAAAGCCCATTGCCTCAATCAAGGCGGAAATGCAGGAAGTCATCCGGAATCAGTTGCTCAGTTCACAAATGCGCAATAAAATTGTACAGGATGTAACCGCAACTCCTTCGGAAGTTCGCCAGTACTACCGAAACTTGTCGGAAGATGAAATCCCGGAAATCCCTCAGCAATATGAGTATGCACAAATTACCATGCGCCCCGAAATAGAACTGGAGGAGGAGAACCGGGTAAAAGCCCGGTTGCGGGAACTTAAAGAGCGGATTGAAAGCGGTTCCAGCTTTGCAGCGATGGCTGTATTGTATTCCGAAGGTCCCTCTGCCAGTGATGGAGGAGAAATCGGATACCAGGGAAGGGCACAACTGGATCCGGAATATGCTGCTGCAGCCTTCAACCTGAAGGGAGACAAAATATCCAATGTGGTGGAAAGTGCTTTTGGGTATCACATTATTCAACTCATCGACCGAAGGGGCGATAAAGTAAACACCAGGCATATTCTGATGAAACCCCAAATTTCGGAGGATGCCAAAGAACAGGCTTTCAACCGCCTCGACAGCCTGGCAACCATGATTCGAAAAGAAGAAATTCCCTTTGCCGAGGCTGCCCGGATTTTTTCATCGGACGAAAACACGCGCAATAACGGCGGGATTGTTATCAATCCCAATACCATGTCGTCCAAATTTACCGTGGAAGAGCTGGAGGGTGAGGTCAGCAAGGTATTGTCCGAGATGAAAATCAACGAAATTTCGGATCCTTTTGAAAGCATTGACCAGGAAAGCAGGCAAACGGTTTTTAAAATTGTGAGACTGGTGGATAAAACAGAAGCCCACAAAGCGAACTTGCAGGAAGATTACCAGCAAATTGCCGATCTCTTTCTGGCCCAAAAAAAGGAAAAAGTGCTCGAAAAGTGGATTGCCCAAAAGCAGGCCGAAACGTATATCCGGATTGATGACACCTATTCCAATTGCAATTTCGAATTCAACAACTGGTTAAAATAACCCCTGCCGACCATCACAAATATTTGTAACGAAAAGAACAACATGCAGTTTAAAAATGATGTAGATGCGCTCGATGCGCTTAAACATAAATTCGAAGAGTTAAAAAGTGAAATTACCCGGATCATTTACGGCCAGGATGAAATCATTACACAGGTTGTTATTTCACTGTTCAGCCGGGGTCATGTGCTGTTAATCGGGGTCCCCGGACTGGCCAAAACACTCATGGTTACCACTATTGCAAAAATCCTTGGGCTGAAATACAGCCGCATTCAGTTTACTCCCGACTTAATGCCCTCCGATATTATCGGAACAGAAATTCTCGACAAAGAGCGTCAATTCAAGTTTATCCATGGTCCCCTGTTTGCCAATATTATTCTTGCCGATGAGATCAACCGGACCCCTCCCAAAACGCAGTCTGCCTTGCTGGAAGCCATGCAGGAACATGCTGTAACAGCAGCAGGACAGCGGTTTGAACTGGAAAGTCCCTTCTTCGTGCTGGCTACCCAGAACCCTATCGAACAGGAAGGTACCTATCCCCTGCCTGAAGCCCAGCTCGACCGGTTTATGTTCTCAGTATGGCTGGATTATCCGGCGTATGAAGATGAAATTACCATCGTCAAAAACACTACTTCTACCGTTGAATTTGTTCCCGAACCGGTGATTTCCGGAAAAGAAATCATTTTTTATCAGAACCTCATACGAAAAATACCCATCAACGATAATGTACTCAATTATGCGGTTACCCTGGCAGCCAAAACACGCCCCGGTAGCGACACGGCCGCAGAAATTGCCAATCAGTACCTGAAATGGGGGGCAGGTCCCAGAGCTTCCCAGTATCTGGTGGTCGGGGCCAAAACCCATGCCGCCCTTCATGGAAAATATTCTCCGGATATCGACGACGTGAAGGCAGTGGCGCCATCCATTTTAAGGCACCGGATCATAAAAAATTATAAAGCCGAAGCCGAAAATATATCGGTGGAAAAAATTATTGACAACCTGATTTGATGTCCCGCTGGTATGCTTATATAAATGCCGTTCCCGCTGTTCTGAGGACAAGTTTCTTCTTCATCTTGTTCTTTGCCTCCCTTTTTTCTTTCGCCCAGGAAAAAAAAAGAGTGGTTATTGAACGAGCGGATTACCTCGAAGCCGATAAAAATATTGCACCCAATGCTCAAAAACTCGTCGGCAATGTGAAAATCAGGCATGAAGATATACTTGTCTGGTGCGACAGCGCCTACACCTACACCGGTACAAACCGGGTGGACGCATTCGGAAACGTGCATATTAACCAGGGGGATACCCTCGATCTTTTTGCCAGTAAAATATTTTACAACGGCGACATCAGCTTTGCACGCGCACTGAATGATGTTCGCCTTATCAATAAATCGACAACCCTCTTTACCGACACCCTCGATTATAATCTCGATACCAATGTAGGATATTATGACGATTTCGGAAAAATTGTCGACAGTACCAATGTGCTTACAAGCCGCATCGGAAGGTACTTTATCGATAAGGACATGATCCATTTTTACGAATCGGTGGAAGCCTACAGCGATGATTATACCCTCGAAGGAGATACCCTGATGTACAATACCGAAACCGGAAGGATTTTTATCACCGGCCCCACCACCATTAGAGATTCAGCCAACTCCATTTATGCTGAAGACGGGTGGTATGACTCCAAAACAGGAGAAGCCGAACTCATCCAAAACCCGCGCATTTACAATGAAACGCAGGAAATAATTGCGAGCTATATTAAATACAATGAAACCGACGGAAAGGGACGCGCCCTGGGAACCGTTAGGATAGAAGATTTTGAAAATAAAACCATCGTAAAAGGCAACATTGCCGATTACAATGAAAAAATGGAAACGGCAACGGTGACCGACTCTGCGCTATTTACCATGTATTCCGAAAAAGATACCCTCTTCCTTCATGCCGATACCCTCCAGTCGGTGCCCGATACCATCGAAGGCGAAAAAATTATCAAAGCCTATTACGGTACCCGTTTTTTCCGCTCCGATATCCAGGGAATCTGCGACTCCCTCGTCTATTTCACCAAAGACTCCATTGTTCAGTTATACCATAACCCGGTTGTTTGGTCAGAAATTCATCAACTTACCGCCGAAATGATCGATATGCGCCAAAAATCAGATGCCCCGGACGAAATGCATCTGAAAAACAACAGCTTCATTATTTCAAAACTCGATTCAGGCCGTTTCGACCAAATTAAGGGCAAGGAGATGATTGGTTACGTGGTCGACAATGAACTCTCCCGGATCGATGTAAACGGAAACGGACAAACACTCTATTATGCCCGGGAAGACAGCTCCATTATCGGACTTAACCGTGCCGAAAGCAGCCGTATATCTATCCGGTTCAAGGAAGGCAGAGTTTTTCGCATTGCTTTTCTTCAAGCCCCTGAAGGTCAGTTAAAGCCCCTTTTTGAGCTTACCGCTGAAGAAAAAAAACTAAGTGGCTTTGATTGGAAAAACCATCTTCGCCCACTTTCCAAACACGATCTCTTTCTAAAAAAACAAGAGCTCCCCCAACCTGAAAACCCAAATATGCCCCAGGCAGAGGAAAATCCCCCTTAAAAAACATACTTTTTAATCTTTTTATTAATTTCCATCAATAAAAAGCAATGAATTGTTTTCAATTTCAAAAAATATTGCAATATTTGCAGGAAATTGAAAGACAAAAGCATGAACTTGTTTAGCAACATAACTGTTCTCAGCCTAATTATAGGCATTATTCTTCTACTTAAGAATAAATGAGAATGGTATATTGTTAATCAATAAGAAGGATATTTTAAAGCCATTCTCATAAAAAGAGGATGGCTTTTTTAATGAAATCAGATTGTAAAAATAAAAACAAATAAAACGATGAGTGACAGACTTTACATTTTCGACACCACATTGAGGGACGGGGAGCAGGTTCCCGGGTGTCAATTGAACACAGTTGAAAAAATTGAGGTCGCCAAAGCCTTGCAGGAACTGGGCGTGGATGTTATTGAAGCCGGGTTCCCGGTATCCAGCCCCGGCGACTTTGAATCGGTGGTTGAAATCTCCAAAGCGGCAACCTGGCCAACTATTTGCGCTCTAACACGTGCAGTAAAAAAAGACATTGATGTGGCTGCCGAATCGCTGAAATATGCCAAAAAAGGCCGTATCCATACGGGTATCGGGACGTCCTATTATCACATTCACCACAAACTGAATTCTACCCCCGAGAAAATCATGGAACGTGCGATTGAGGCTGTTAAATATGCCAAAAAGTATGTAGAGGATGTGGAATTTTATGCCGAGGATGCCGGAAGAACCGACAATGAATTCCTGGCCAAAGTGGTGGAAGCAGTGATTAAAGCGGGAGCCACAGTAGTGAATATCCCCGATACTACAGGTTATACCCTTCCTCATGAATTTGGCGAAAAAATCCGGTTCCTCCGTGAAAATGTTAAAGGCGTTGACAAGGCCATCCTTTCCACTCACTGCCATAACGATCTGGGCATGGCAACCGCCAATACTATTTCGGGAATCATGAACGGAGCCCGTCAGGCAGAAGTTACCATCAACGGGATTGGTGAAAGGGCCGGCAATACCTCCCTCGAAGAGGTGGTCATGATCTTGAAAAGCCGTTATCAGGTTTTGGGAATTGAAACCGGAATCAATACCAAAAATATCTACCAAACAAGCCGGTTGGTGTCCACCCTGATGAATATGCCTGTTCAGCCCAATAAAGCTATCGTGGGAAGAAATGCCTTTGCCCACTCCTCCGGAATCCACCAGGATGGCGTTCTGAAAAACCGCGAGAATTACGAAATAATGGATCCTACCGAAGTGGGAATTAATGAATCGGCTATTTTACTGACTGCCCGCAGTGGCCGGGCTGCGCTGAAGCACAGGCTCGAACTCATGGGCTTTGAACTCAGTAAGGAAAAACTGGATGAAGTATATGAGAAATTTCTGACCCTTGCCGATCACAAGAAAGATATCCGCGACGATGATATCGCCCTGCTTGTTGGGGATGCAACCCGCCAGGAGCGCCGGATAAAACTTGACTTCCTGCAGGTTGTTACAGGC
>CAYTDH010000226.1:0-7447 GCA_964436325.1 uncultured Tangfeifania sp. | reverse complement strand
GGAACATATTGGATTCAGCCCGGGTGGAAAAACGGGGTCCTTCAATGGTTATGACCGTACCCACTGGATGAAAATTCAGGTTCTGCGCTTTGGCCTGTGCAATCAGCTTATCCCTTAAAAAAGGGCTGAAAGGGTCAGCCATGGGACTATGTTTTAAATCGCCCCCTTCAAATTTCTCGTGGAAGGTAACATGGCGGTGGCGGGTGAAATCGATGAACTGATCAAGGATTACGATGTCTCCCCGTTTTATATCTTCGCGCAAACTGCCGCAGGCTGTCGTTGTCAAAACAGCTTCGCATCCCAGTTCGCGAATAGCCCACACATTGGCCCGGTTATTCACCTGCGAAGGTGGAATGGAATGGTTGCGGCCGTGGCGTGAAAGCAGAAATACTTCAACCCCTTCGATTTGACCGGTTTTAAAAGAGGAAGAGGGATTCCCCCACGGAGTGGAGACTTCCAACTCTCCCGGGTTCTTAAGAATGGAAGGATCTTCCAGCCCGGATCCTCCGATAATGGCTACTTTCGTCATATTTGTATTTTTTCAGGAAACAACTTCAGAATACTTTCTTTGGAAGCTTTGCAAATCCCCCGTTCGGTTATCAACGCTGTTATTAACCGTGCCGGCGTAACATCAAATCCATAATTGGCTACAGGACTTTTTTCAGGAATCAGCAGCACCCGTTGAATCTGATGATGGCCCCATCCTTCAATTTCCGATACTTCTTCCGCCCCGCGCTCCTCAACAGGGATTTGGGAAACCCCGTCTTCCAGTTTCCAATCAAAAGAGGAAGAAGGCAAAGCCACATAAAAAGGAATGCCATTATCCCTGGCAGCCAGAGCTTTCAGGTAGGTCCCGATCTTATTGGCCACATCGCCGGTTACAGTGGTCCGGTCGCTTCCCACAACAACCATATCGACCATGCCGTGTTGCATCAGATGCCCTCCCGTATTATCGGCAATAACGGTATGAGGAACGCCCTCCTGCCCCAACTCATAAGCAGTGAGGCGGGCTCCCTGGTTACGCGGCCGGGTCTCATCCACCCACACATGCACAGGTATTCCCTGGTGGTGGGCCATATACATGGGAGCCGTAGCTGTTCCCCAGTCGATGCAGGCCAGCCACCCGGCGTTGCAATGGGTGAGAATGTTCACCGTCCGCCCCTTTTGGCGGTAAAGGGTTTCAATGAGTTCCAGTCCGTGCCTGCCGATATCCTCCCCAAAATGAATTTCCCGGTCTTTTAGCAGTTGCCATTTCTCAAGCGCCAAAGCCAAAAGGGAAGAAGTATTTTGTTCCTGAACAATCAGTTCCAGCATTTCATCCACAGTAAAGGCCAGATTGACAGCAGTGGGCCGGGCCGACTTTAAATAACGGGCCTTCTCAAGCATATACCCCTGAAGGTTATCGCCCTTGAAATCACGCAGTGCCAGGACCATTCCGCAGGCGGCGGTGATTCCAATCAATGGTGCTCCCCGCACTATCATGTCGCGAATGGCCTGAAAGGCGTCTTCCACTGTATTTAAATCAAAAATCTCCAGTTGAAAAGGAAGCTTCCGTTGGTCAATGACCCGGAAATAAAGAGATGGACCCTCATTCTTCCAAATAGTATGGTAATGTTTTCCTTCGATCTGCATGAATTTGATATCTTCGTCCGATAAAAATAGAAAAATGAAGCCAGATCTCAGGGAAATTGATGATATCATTTTTGATTTAGGGGGTGTTTTGCTCAACCTCGATTTTGAAGCTGCGTTTAAAGCTTTTCGTGCACTTGGCTTGTCCGACCGGGTTGTCGACTACAAGCAGGCCTACGCCGATCCTGTTTTTTATGAACTGGAAACCGGGAAAATCGATCCACCCGCGTTCAGGTCGGGGGTGCGCCGGTTGCTGAATAACCCCGGAGTGACCGATGCGGAAATTGACCACGCCTGGTGCTCCATAATTTTAGATATTCCCGCCGAACGGGTCAGGGTCATTCAGGAACTGACAAGAAATTTCAATATTTTCCTTTTCAGCAACACCAATGCGATACATGTGGAGAAGATGCATGCTGAATTCAGAGCGATTCATGGCCTGGAATTTTCCTCCCTTTTTGTAAAAGATTACTATTCACACGAGCTAAAGGAGCGCAAACCCGATTTGAGTTCATATAAAAAAGTCATCCGGCTGTCGGGAGTCAATCCGGAAAAAACCCTGTTTGTAGATGACCTGGAACAAAATATCCTGGGAGCACAAAAGGCCGGGTTAAAAACCTTCTGGTTAAAAAATGGAATGGAACTGTCCGATCTATTTTAAAATGGTAATATTTTTTAGCCGGATATCCATTAAAGGTCTCCACCTGCGGTCGGTTTCCACTTTCCCAATGCTGTCAACCACAGCCATTCCGGCAATCACCTCTCCAAAAACGGTATAGGAACCATCGAGGTGAGGTGCCCCGCCAACGGTTTTATAGGCCTCCCGCTGCTCAGGAGTAAACGTATACCCATTTTCCTTTTCGATGTCATCAAGTTCTTTATCGAAATACCTGCGACCCGAAACAATATAAAACTGGGAACCATCGGCCCGTCGGCGACGGTTTCTGGTGTCGGGTTTCCGGGGCGACCCTATCATTCCCCTTTTATGAAACAGCCCCTGCACAATATGGGCAGGGAGGGTGTATCCCGGCCCCTTGGATCCAACAATATCTCCTTTTTCGGCATAACGTGTATCGGCAGCCCCCGTTTGAATGCCAAAATCGGTAATAACCCTGTGAAATAACAGGCTGTCGTAAAAATTCTCCTTCACCAGCCGGACAAAATTATCGCGGTATTCAGGCGTTTCATTGAAAAGCCGTATGGTTATTTCACCCATATCGGTTTCCAGCACCAGCCCTTTGATTTTCCTGTTTTCCGCAGCCACTTTCTCATTGGTGATCGAACGGAGCGATTCCAGTGTCTGGGGCTGTGTATTTTGATTGTCGAGCAAACGGCTGATAAAAAAAGAAGGAATGGCAAAACTTTGCATTTCATAACTCACCACATCGGAAAAGGCAATCCCAATGGCCTTCTTATTGGACACAAAAATAGGCGTTCCGAAAGTGGACTTGCGAATCCGGTTGGTAATCCGGTATATTTTTGTTCCTTTTATCGTGGCCAGGTTCAACAATTTGCCGGTGAATATCTGGATGGTTTTCCCGGTAGATGCAGAGATATAAGAAGTCTTGGCCGTTTGAGGTGCCGTACCGGGAAAGAGTCCGATGGGTTGGCGCTTCACACTGTCCACTTTCAATATAACCAAATCGTTGATGCGGTCTACTGCAACATAGTGAGTGGCCCGGAACGTTTTATCGGTGTCAAACGGAGAAACCATTACAGTGTTGGCATGATTCACCAGCGAATAGTTGGTGACAATCAAATCTTCATCCACGAAAAAGCCCTGCCCTGATTCCAGGATACGGTTGTCATCGTAAGAATCAATTTCCACGATGGATGGCCGAACGTCCTCCCATCCCGTGGGTTCGTTTTTTATTTCGTCTTTTTTTGCCGGTGCAGTTTCTTGTGCCGGGGCCTTCTCTTTCTTTGAATGGCAAGAAAGGAAAACAATGGTCACAAAAGCAAGCAGGACAATACTTCTTAATTTATTCATCCAGAACAGTTACTTTAATTTTTACATCGGTGAAAGGCCGGTTATTTTCATCGGTCTTTAGAGCAGCAATCTTATCGATGGTTTCCATTCCTTCGATACATTCTCCAAAGATGGTATATTTTCCGTCGAGATCGGGATAACCACCGATGGTGGTGTAGGCTTCCCGCTGGGCATTGGTAAATTCGATCACTTCCGGATGAAGGTTATACTCCGTCCTGATTTGCTGCCTGACATCATCGGCTATGGCACGGAACTCATCTACTTTTTTGGCCTCCCGCAACTCCTGAAGCTGTGACCTGACATCATCATTGAGGTGTTTCCGTACAATTTTCTGCCGGATGGGGCGGTTAACAGCCATCTCCATGGTATCAAGTTCCCCGGCGGTATGGACTCTCCCTTTCACAATGAAAAACTGTGAAATATCGGATTGCTGCCAGGGATTCACCTCATCGGGTTGCCGGGGGGCGCAGAGCGCTCCCTTTTTATGAAAATAATGCGGCAGGATTTCATCATCCACAGTCTTGTCGGGATCCCCGTAGCCAATGCGTTTTCCTGGAGGAGCATCCCTGGAACTTTTCGATCCTCCCTGAATGAGAAAATCCTGGATGACCCGGTAAAAAAGGGTGCCATTGTAATATCCTTCCCGTGCCAGTTGTAAAAAAGCATCGCGGTGTTCGGGGGTATCGTCGTAAAGCCTGAAATTCATATCCCCAAGGTTGGTAGAAATCAATACCGTTTTGGTTTGCGAAAACCCGGACAATGAAAAAAATCCAAAAGCCAGAATGAAAAAAAAGACGCGGTTCATATTTAATCTCCCATTTCGATTTTCATGGTGACATCCTCAAGCGGACGGTTATACTGGTCCGTTTCCTTCGAAGCAATGGAATCGACCACTGCCATGCCTTCAACAACTTCCCCAAAAACAGTGTAATCCCCGTCAAGTGAAGGATAGCCTCCAATGGTTGTATAGATTTCCCGTTGTTCTTCAGAAAATTCAAAGAACAATTCGCATGCCATCATCAAACTGTCGGCTTTTTCCCGGATAGCAGCAACCTTCATGTTGAAACCCTCCTGGTTGTTGTTCCTCCGGAATTCATCGAGTTCCTCCCTTGCTTCCTCCAGCTCCTGCCTGACGATTTCATTTTTAGTTTGGCTATTTTTCATCATTTCCAGGGTATCGAGTTTTCCGGCTGAAAATAGTTCACCCTGCACAATGTAAAACTGGGAAGCACTGGAACGTTTTTCGGGATTGGACGAACCTCCCCTGCGGGCCGCTGCCAGAGCCCCCCTCTTATGAAAATATTCAGAAACAAACTCGGCGGGAAGTGTATAATCGAGCGATCCGCCACCAAGTCTTTTCCCGGGTTCGGCGCCTTTTGATTCGGGATCCCCTCCCTGAATCATAAAATTTTCAATAACCCGGTGAAAAAGAAGATCTTCGTAAAACCCTTCCCCCACAAGTTTCAAAAAATTCTTTTTGTGCTCGGGTGTTTTGTCGTATAACCTGACTTTTATATCTCCATACGCTGTTCTGATGGAAACCAGGGAATCATCCCCCTTTTCTTTGGCTGAAGAACAGGAAGTGGCAAAAATCAATACGACCATCCAGGTAAATAATAGGATATGTTTCATTATGACTGAAATTTATTTAATTTACTGCTTCAAAAATTGCTGTAAAGATAAAAAGATGTGAAAAATGATCGGAAAACGGTCAGATAAAGTTCTCTGGTTTCAAAATAAAAAGAATACCAAAACATGGATCACATTCAGGTAAACCAAAAATTACGGATGGAACGTATTCGCATGTCGATGGCGCCGGTCATTTTTCAAACCATTGATCGCGACCGGTCATTTTTAAGCAACTGGCTCCCCTTTGTAGCCTTCACAAAGGATGTGTCGGATACAGAAAAATTTATCCTCAGCATCGTGGGACAAAAAGGAAAAAGAAGAGATGATGTTTACAGCATATGGTACAACGAAGAATTTGCCGGCCTCATCGGTTTTAAAGAGACCGACTGGATCAATCAAAAAACCGAACTGGGTTATTGGCTGGCCCAAAAATTGCAGGGAAAGGGAATCATGACTATGTGTGTCCGGACTTTGGTGCAATTTGCATTTCAAAAGCTTGGGATGAACCGGGTTCAAATAAAAGTTGCCCGGGAGAATAAAAAAAGTGCAGCCATACCCCAAAAAATGAATTTTAGTTTTGAAGGAACCGAAAGAGAGGGGGAAAAACACGAAAGCAAATGGCTCGATCTCGATGTTTACAGCCTGTTACGAACAGACCGGTGAAATCATGAATATTTATAACAGATTTACCTGTCAACGAATTATTTAACTGTAAATTTCGGGTTAATTTGTGTTAAACACAATTCTTCTTTCAAAGATTATTCATATATTTGACCATCAAATTCATTTGTTCCATTTTTTAATGAACAAATACCTCTGAGAGGTGTTTTTAAAAAAAAATTTATGGAAGATAAAAGGATAAGAAGAAACCTTTACCGGGTACTCCGAAAAACAGGCGTTCAAAAAAACGAGATACAGCCTGCAGCAACATACAGAAGAGACCTCCAATTTGATTCAGTGGACTGGAAGATTTTTACATTTTATCTTGAAGGAATTTTTGATA
The DNA here is from genome assembly GCA_964436325.1 of uncultured Tangfeifania sp. Classification (GTDB taxonomy): domain Bacteria; phylum Bacteroidota; class Bacteroidia; order Bacteroidales; family Prolixibacteraceae; genus Tangfeifania. The sequence continues at coordinate 1,196 of CAYTDH010000226.1, read as the reverse complement.
TCTCTGTTCGGGATGAAGAAATACACAGTTTGGGAAGTGTGAACGATACGCTTCAATACCTGAAAAAAACGGCTTAGTTTATTGAGTGATAAACAATATAGAGTAATTCTAAGAGGAGTAATTCAAGATTGCTCCTCTTTTTTATAAAAAAATCACTATTTTTATACATCACATTTTACAACGTATCACATGGAGTCAATAACCCTTCTTTGGGAAAAATTTTATGAGGCAGTCACACTGTTTGGGCCACGTCTTATAGGTGCCCTAATCACTTTAGCCATTGGTTGGTGGCTTATCCGGGTCATTCAAAATGCCATGCGCAAGAGCTTTGAAAAGCGGGCCATAGAACCCTCTCTTCGCGGATTCTTAAACAGCCTGATTGGCATTTTACTGAAAGTAATGCTCTTCATCAGCGTAATTGGCATGATCGGCGTTGAAATGACCTCTTTTATTGCCGTTTTAGGTGCGGCAGGCCTGGCGATTGGGATAGCGCTGTCGGGCACCCTTCAGAATTTCGCAGGCGGCGTGATCATCCTTCTTTTAAAACCCTTCAAGACCGATGATTATATTGAGGCCCAGGGACATTCAGGTACTGTAAGTGAGATTCAAATATTCAACACAATCTTGAAAACACCTGACAATAAAACCATCATTTTACCCAATGGCGCCCTTTCTACCAGCTCCATGATCAACTACTCCACCGAATCACGCCGGCGTGTGGATTTTGTTTTTGGCATTGGTTACGGCGATGATGTGGACAAAGCCAGACAGGTACTTGAAAAACTTATATCGGAAGACAACCGTATTCTGAAGGAACCTGCTCCCTTCATTGCAGTGAAAGAACTGGCCGACAGCTCGGTGAACCTTGTTATCAGGGTGTGGGCTGAAGCTGGGAATTACTGGGGAATTTATTTCGACATGCAGGAAAAAGTTTATAAAACTTTCTCCAGTGAAGGGCTGAATATTCCTTTTCCACAGATGGACGTCCATCTTCAAAAATAAGGGATTCCTTTCCTGGACCCGAAGCTGCCAGCATCCGGTTTTCGTGCCAATGACAGATTTCCACAAATCACTTATAATGAATGTAATAATGAAGTCCCAATTCGGGTGCCATTTCGAGTCCCCACCCAAATTTTTTTTGGGCATAATGAGAGAATGACAGATCTTAGTTTTCCCGGTTATCTCAACGAAGGAGA
>CAYTDH010000225.1:3380-7468 GCA_964436325.1 uncultured Tangfeifania sp. | reverse complement strand
GAAATGCTTGGTGGTAAAATTTGGTTAGTAAGCCAGGAAGGGAAAGGCTCTGCATTTTTTTTCACCTTGCCTTACATGATTGAACCAGCAACAAAAAACAATGACCGCCAAATTGAGCTTTCAGAAAAAAACAACGATGTCAGAAAATTGAAAATTCTGATTGCTGAAGATGATAAAGTATCGGAAATGTTACTGGATGAAACAATTAAAATGTTTGGCAGGAAAATGATAAAAGTAAGGACAGGGGCTGAGGCAGTTAAAATATGCCGTGCCAGTCCTGATATTGATCTGATTTTGATGGATATTCGTATGCCCGAGATGGATGGATACGAAGCCACAAAACAAATCCGGAAATTTAACAAAGATATTATCATCATTGCACAAACAGCTTATGGACTAAGGGGAGACAGGAAGAAAGCAATCGATGCCGGTTGTGACGATTATATTGCCAAACCGATTAAAAAAACAGAATTACAAGCATTGATACAAAAATATTTCGGAAAATGATTATTAAATTGTTAGCTGTTCATCGGTTTCCAGTTCGTCAAGCCACCCGAAGCTTACAATAATCCGGTGGGTTACCTGTCCATGAATCTTGCAGCCCTTCACCAGCTTATATACCGTGTTAGCACTTAAAAATGCCGGTTTCGAGATACTTTTTGAATGTATTGATGAAGGAGGGGAAGACTGCCTTTGGTTGTATTGGGATTACGAAATGAACATTGACGGGACCAAGGATTTTTTCCGCGGCAAAGATTACCACTACTTTCTTGCCAGGCTTTCTGATTCAGAAGGAGATGTTTATGTTTCGGTACATACCATGCGGAGGGGGGATAAATTTCCTGCTACCGCACTTCAGGTTGTGGAAGAAAAGCCAATGGAAACCGGAAAGGTGAAAGTTGAAATAGATGCTGAAACAATGGCAAATGATATTGATGAGAAGGGTACTGTTCGCATCTATGGTATCCATTTCGATACCGATAAAGCCACGATTAAAGAAAAATCAGAATCAACACTGGCTGAAATTGCTTCGCTTATGGAGCTGAACCCGGAACTCAACCTTGGAGTTATAGGCCACACTGATGCTACCGGAAGTGAGGAGCACAACATGGACTTATCAAAGCGCCGTGCTGAAGCAGTGGTAGAATTTTTGACCTCAGAACAGAATATTTCAGGAAACAGATTAAAACCACGCGGATTAGGACCATGGGCGCCGGTTGCCAGTAATGATGATGAGGAGGGCAGAGCCCAGAACAGAAGGGTTGAGTTGGTTAAAATAATAGACGAATAATCTATTTGATTGTTGAACCAAAAAAAATCTTTTCAAAACATTAAGATCTCTCTGTTGATTTCTTTAGGGAGATCTTTTTATTATTTATTGTTAAATAAAAATTATAATTTATTAGTTATGAAACGTTTAATCTTATTAGGAAGTATTACTGCAGTCGTTCTATTGGGTTTATTTTCTAACCCAGTTTTTTGTCAGGACCAAAAGGCTGTAGAAGTCCTGGAAGGGATGCAGGAAAGATACGAAGAGTCTATTGAGGATATATATGATTATGTTATAGAAAAAGAGAATCATATTATATTCTACAAAAAATTTCATAAAGAAAATGGTCGCCCATACTTTGAAACTAAATCCAAGGGTAAAAGTTGGAAATATGCCGGATCAAACTCAATTAATGAAGCCCAAAAAGAAATGGCTAAAAAAATGATGGGAGACAAAATTGAGAAATACAGGAAAATGATTGAAAATAACAGGTACGAAAAAGTAAGTAAAGTGAAAGAGATTAAAGTCAATACAGGGATGGAAGACTTTTAGCCTGAACTATTTAGTGTTTGGAAAGGGCAATTGTAATCTGTTGCATGAATTCTGTATTGTTTATTCGTAAATAAATCTTCGTTCTAGTGGTTTTGTATCATATAGAACACCGTGCAATGGCGCACCAGCGGAGTTGTAATGTGCTTATGATTAATTGCCTTATCGTAATGGAACAGCTAATTTAAACCCCAATTGTAAAAAGTTTGTTTTTTTCGAATAATTCTCAAAAACACCAGTTTGCCCTATATCTAATTTATTGAGACTTCTTCCTAAGTCAATTTGTTCCCAGCCCACGAAAAATGAGCCGTGTATGTCTTTGCCAATAATTCTTATGCCTACGTGAGCCCCCGGGTAAATTTTGCCCGATGATGATGCACTGCCTAGGTATTGCTCTTCAAGGCTAACTTCGTTGCCAAAAGTAGAATTGCTTTTCGACGACTCAATACCAATACCGAAGTCTGCAAAAAAGTACAAAACATCGGATAGCTCTTGATAAAAACGTGGATATACCCCAAGAGAATAATAGTTTACCTCGGTTACCAATACATAGTCATCAACATTTAGATAATTCTCTGGATAAATTGCTTCTTCCAACCGTTGTGAATTCCAACCTGTTTGTCCAGTTATTTCAACCGAAAAGGGTTTGGCAATAAAGTATTCGAACCCTACACCAAAAAATACCCCAAAATCGTTATTGTCAATAACAAAGGCATTTGTGCCAATATCCAAATTTATTGTGCTAGGCAATTTGCTTTCTTGTGCTATTAGGGAATTACACAAAATAGAAATGAATAATGATAAAACTATTTTAATGATGTTTTTAAAGTCAATCAAAGCCATTTTTTCTTTACTGTTTTAAGTTCAACCATAAAAAACTATAAACTGTGCGCATATATAAAATACGCGCACAGTTAGATAATAGTTATTTGGATAAATTGTAACCTATATTTAATTGAAACATTGGAAGAAACCCATACTTTCCTTTCATGTCAAAATAAATATAGGGACCAACGTCAAAAAGGAACTGAATTTTATTAAATACCCTTTGTATTCCCCAAGTTGGACCAAAGGCATAATCGACTTCAGTTGTTCTTGAAAAGCTTGACTTTATTTCAGGACCTCTAATTAACAACCTTGCTCCAAAATAGTTAGCTGAATTGTATTTTATGTTTTTCCCTCGATTATTTCTTTTTTCTATATTATAATAATTTTTGTATTGTAGTTCATAATGTGGCGAAATTAAATACGTAAAGCCGCTACCTTGTGTTTTAAGATTTTTATACGACCCACCAAACCCAATACTAACACTTGATGCCAAGGAGGAGCGTTGAGAAATTGGTAACTCGTACTCTACTCCCGGATATAGAATTGATAGTCTTAATTGTTTTTCGACTAATCGCTCATTAGTCTGTCCGAAAACAATGGCACATAATAATGATAAAAAGGTGCTTAGAACTAATATTTTCATGCGAATTATCTTTGTTACTACTATAATAACGATGTATTATTTTTTTATTACCCTAACACCTTTCCAAACTCCGGCATGCTTGGCACAACCATAAACGTTCCCTGAGGCGAGATTGATGTCGAATGAATCAAAATTTTGAATTTGAGTTGTTGCCATATTCTGAGCCCAACCACTCAGAGAATTTGGTGGGTTAGAAGGACTAAAACTAATACTGGCAGAGACCTTGGAAGTAAAAACTTGATTTATTTTCTCAGCATTGTACGCTCTTAATTCTTCATTTACAAAATAGTATTCAATTTTTCCAGCTTTATAATTTTTCACAACGTTTACAGGTTTATTTAACTGCTTACTCAAGGATTCTAAGAGGTCTAAAATTCCCTTTGTTGCATCGTTAAACTCATCAGTAACATCCCATTCCCAAAGTTCAACCATATTCCAAAGTTTAGTATTGCCCGGAACATAGTCAGTCCGAACACCTCCTTGCATTTTAGATTGATTTGGAGGATAGAGGGATATTACAGATTGAGGTGGAGTTACGACAAATTTCACACCATACCACCCAACTCTAAGTTCATCTGCACTTGTACCGCTCCAACCAATCCAATTTTTCTTTTGAAACGTTGCAGTGGCTCCACACTCTTCATAGAATACATAGTCGTAATTGTAAAAATTTACTTTAATTCTTCTGCTAGAGCTAAACTCAACCGATTCTCCCTTATTTCTACCGAACAATCCCTCAAACGCTTTTCCGAACCATGTTTGAGCCCCGTACAAAAATGTTCTAAAACTGTCATAGTT
>CAYTDH010000225.1:0-3370 GCA_964436325.1 uncultured Tangfeifania sp. | reverse complement strand
TCCGATGAACTAGAACTACTACCACCAGAACTACTCCCGCCTGAACCTCCTCCATATTCACCATCTTCCTCATCTGGTACTTGCAGATATTCAACATTTGAAGCCTGTGCATAAGTATCATATCTAAAGATATCATCTTCGATAAGATATGTATGTTCGTCTATCGGCTGACCCAATAATTCTTCTTGAATTTGTGCTGATTTTAGATTGTCACTTTCATTATTAAAAATCTCATAAAACCTGCTCTTTTTTTCTTTCGGGAAATAATATGTTCCATATGGAGAAATTTTATAAACAATATTATCTACCATAATTTCACCGTCAATATTCAGTAAACGAGCGAATTCAGGATTGGGGACTAATGTATCATAACCTTGTATATTGTATACATCTATTTCACCCGACTTTAAGTTTGTTGGCTCTTTAAATAAGGATTCATAGAAGGTACTTTCTAATTCCTCTTTTAACGCGCCAGCTTCATCTTTTTCTTCAAGTAATGTTGTAATGAGAGCCTGAACTTCTTGTCCTGAACCAAAGGCAAGCATGTTCTCTTGTACAGTAAACATTGTTTGACTTATAGGCGGGCTGTCAACATTATTAGAGAATTGTTCTTTTTCGCAAGCATTAAAAATGCTTAATTCAATTTTTTTTTCTTTACTGGTATCTTGATTTGTAAATGATTGACCAGTAAATGGGATAATAATAACAAATAGTAATAAACTAATTCGCAATAAATTTTTCATGATTTCTAAGTTGTAAATTGTTTGAGGCAAATGTAGTTGGGTAACAACTTAGCTACAAGGATATTTCGGCTGCATATAGCTTTTTGTCAAGCATGTGAAAATGTAAAATGCAAACAATGAGCAGGCTGGGTTAAAATGTTGTTGGTTTTTATATAGCTTTTTGCCGAATATATTGTTAAATAGGGCAAGAGATGGTACTCGATTTTGCTATGGATTTCATAAAATCCTGGATATTCCCATAGGTTTTTATTTTGTATCCGCCCGGGCACGTACATCTTTCACAGCTCCTTAAAACTTACCACCTTGCCGGGCAAAAACAGATATGACATTACAAGAGAAAAGAACATCGATGTTTGAGTTGGTTGAAACCTGGAAGCAATCAGGCCTGACACAAATTGAATTTGCCCGTGACCACAACCTCACCTTGTCAAAGTTTCGTTACTGGGTGCATAAAAGCAGAGCTCTTGGCCCCGACTACGCTTCATCCGGTTTTGTCCGGTTTTCGGGCAATGGTTTTTCATTAAACGGCACAACCGGTGAAATTCGGCTGCATTATCCCAATGGCGTGTGGCTTTCTTTGCCTGGCAATACGCCGGTTCCTGTATTGAGAACCCTGGTTGATTTTTAAGCCTTATGTTTTCTGTTTCATCGGCCCGTTACTATCTGTACCGGGAACCGACCGACATGAGAAAAAGTTTCGACGGGTTGTGCGGTTTGGTAAGTGGTCGTTTAGGGCAAGACCCGCGCAGTGGCGACGTTTTTTCATCAATAAAAAACGCACCCTTATCAAACTGCTCCGATGGGAACCAGGCGGTTTTGTGCTGTTTTACAAACGGCTCGAACGCGGCACATTTGAACTGCCCGATGCATAAAATCCGGGGTTGTCGCAATCGCTGGAATACGGCCAACTAACGATGATGGTAACTGGTTTTTCCATGAAATATACAAAAAAACGAAGGCGTTTTTAGCAACAATTTTCTGTGGATAAAATCACTTCAAATCCTTTGACATATAGGCTTTTGATGGTTATTTTTACATCATGGCAAACAGCGAAAACATAACCATACCGAAAGCGGAATACCAGGAGCTTTTAAAGAAAGTTTCAGAGGTTGAACTGCTGAGGCAGCAGCTTGCCGATTTGCAACGTATGATTTTTGGACAGAAACGTGAGCGTTTTGTTTTGCCCGACCCAAACCAGGGGGTACTTTTTGATTTTCCGGCAGAAGAAGTGCAGGAAAAACAAACCCAGGAAATAACCTACACCCGCACTAAACCCGTGAAAGAGAAGAAACGTCCTTTGCGTGCCGAGCTTCCGCCACACCTTCCGCGCCGCGAGGAAATCATCGAGCCGGAAAACCTTCCTGAAAATGCCAAAAAGATTGGGGAAAACATTACAGAAACCAACGATGAAGCAACCAAAATTGAAATTGCCCCGCTTCCGTCGCTTCCTGTTCCGAAAGGTAATGCCGGGGCATTCATGATTGCACATATTCTGGTAAGTAAATTTATTGACCATTTACCTTACTACCGTCAATCGAAAATATTTAAACGCCAAAACCTTCACATTCCCGACTCTACCATTGGCGGATGGGCCAATACAGCAGTCAGAAACCAGCTTTCCCCGCTATGGGAAACGATGAAATCCAAAATAGTTTATACCAATTACCTGATGGCCGATGAGACGCCTATCTCGGTACTTTCGGAGGATAAGCCGGGGGCAACGCACCGCGGGTACCATTGGGTATATTACGACCCGATACGAAAAATAGTGGTTTTCGATTACCGGGAAACCCGGGGAAGAGAGGGGCCAAAAAAGTTTCTCAAAGATTTTACCGGACACCTTCAAACCGATGGATATATTGCTTACGAAAATCTTGCTCCACCCGGAAAGATAAAATTGCTGGCCTGCATGGCTCATGCAAGGCGTTATCAATACTTGAAGATAATCAAAAGCTGTCTTTTTTTACCATTGATAATAAGTTTGTTACCAGCGATACTTTGTAGAACAGCTTTTGATAATATTATGCCAGACCCTTTAAAAACAACCTAAGCTTTTTATCCTTTTCCCATGGTAGAACCCTGATTTCTTCATCGAAAATGTCACGGGATGCTTTTTCCAAAGATTCTCTTTTCAGTCTGGAATCAGCTCTCGCATAAATCTCCGTAGTTTTTATGGAGACATGCCCCAGTATGTCGCGGATGTACACTAAGTTTACTCCTGCCTGCAAAAGGTGCATGGCTTTGGAATGCCGCAGGATGTGCGGGCTGATTTGTTTCGGAATGAGTTCGGGATGAACAGCCCTGGCCATAGCCGCATATGTTTTCAATATGTAAGTGATTCCCGAACAGGTAAGTTTGGCACCGCTGCTGTTGAAGAATAAAGGACGTTCACTTTGTGAAGGAGCGTTCAAACGGTTTTCTATCAAATAAGTCGTAAGGATATCGACCTGTTGTTCCCTCAGTGGAACTACCCGAATCTTATTCCCTTTCCCATGCAAACGAACCAAAGCAGGCTTGTCCAGCCTCAAACAAGATGGTGTAAGGTCTGCCAGCTCCTGAACACGGGCTCCGCTTTCATAAAGAAGCGAAAGCAAAGTAAGGTTCCGTCTGCTATGCCTGTCTTTGGT
>CAYTDH010000224.1:0-7506 GCA_964436325.1 uncultured Tangfeifania sp. | reverse complement strand
TCTCTTGAAACAGGGAAAGATTTCTCCTTCCGCCTTCGGCGGATCGAAATGACAGTTACTGCTATTGTCATTATTCTCATTATGCCCAAAAAAATTTGGGTAAACTCTCGGAATGGCAGTTCCCTTCAGCGCTTGTCATCAATTCATTATGCCCAAAAAAATATTGGGTAGGGACTCGCAAAGGCGCCAGGGCGCAATGGAGGAATTCATTCCCGGATTTTGCACCGTGGCTTCAGCCCGGTGAACAGGGAATCGCCTCCTGGCAAAGAGGCTTTAGCCGTAAAAGCTTAAACGCTAAAGCTCACAAAAAAGGCAGGCTGTCACATCACCGGGCTAAAGCACCGGTGTAAAAAGAACTGATTTACCGGCCAGGCAAAACCATTCGTGATTATTCGTGCAATTCGTGGCTACACCAAAAATTTGCCGCCAGGTAAATATTCTCTTTTTCTTTGTGTCTTAGCGCCTTTGTGTTCGACTCCTATTTGCCGTCAGGCAAAACCATTCGTGATTATTCGTACAATTCGTGGCTACACCAAAAATTTGCCGTCAGGCAAATAATCTCTTCTTCTTTGTGTCTTAGCGCCTTTGTGTTCGACACTCTTTGCCGCCAGGCAAATCCATCATAATTTAATCCTATTTATCGGCCTTCAAATTCCTTCTTCAAATCATACTCTTCATAATAATCTGCCTCTCAATTCAACAATTCAACAATTTGTCAATTTCACAATTTTTTTAAAAAAACGGAAACCCGAATGAGTATTTCGAAGGAGCTGTCCGTATTACTTTTATAAAGGCAAGATGTAATGCACCAATCCATTCATAAAATGATGAGCAAGGGAAAAGATTCCAACTCTTCTTCCGGCGACCGGCAGGAAATGCTGGCCCTTTTTCATCAGCCCCAATACGAGTTTGACTTAAAGAATGCCTTGCTCCAAGACCTTGAAAATAATGAAGTTTCCCAGGAAGTTACTCCCCAACTGAAGCAACTCTTTTACCGCACATGGGCTGTTATCGAAAAAAAGGAAAGCGCATCGCGGTTTCGAAAGCGCTACCTGAATGCAGGGATGAAAATGGCTGCTGTATTGGTTGTTGGGTTAGTTGCGGGTGTTCTTGTGACCTATTTTATGGCACAGAAGGAGCCGGTTTATCATACGGCTCATTCTCCGCGTGGTTCCGTGTCTGAATTGATATTGCCCGATAGTACCGTTATTTTTCTCAATTCCGGATCGCGCATCCGGTATACCATGGAAAGTGGAGAAAAAGTCCGGGAGGTTTTTCTTGAGGGCGAAGCCTGGTTCGATGTGGAACAGGAAAATGAAACCCCTTTTCTGGTGCATACTCCCCTTTATGATGTTGCTGTAACCGGGACTCAATTCAATGTAAAAGCCTATCCAACCGAAAAAAGCGTAATAACCACCCTGGAAGAGGGAGAGGTGATTCTGAAGTCCTCCGGAAATGTCAAACTTTTTGGGGAAGCCGTTTTAAAGCCCGGCGAACAAGCAACTCTGGCAGAGGATTCGAATCAGTTAAGCGTCCGTTCAGTGGAAACCCGGTATTATACTTCATGGAAAGACAACAAGCTGATTTTCATGAATATGAAATTGAGAGAACTTATTGTGGTCCTTGAACGTAAATTTGGGGTGGACATTGAAGTGTCCGATAAATCGATTTTGGATTATCATTGCGATGGAACGTTTAAAAATGAAACCATACTCGAAGTCTTGCAAATTATTCAGAAAACTCTGCCTATTGAATATGAAGTTGTGGGTCAAAAAGTAGAAATAGTGTCGAATTAAATCTAAAAATGGAGGGAATAAACATGAAATGAACCTGACTTAAACTGAAAAAAACCGGAAGGTGCTGCAACACCAACCGGCTTATTTGTCTTGAAAAATTCATTAGAGTTATTAATCAAAACATTCAAATGTATGAAAAAAATTAGGATTATACCCGTTCCAACGCAATGTGGATGGGTGAAAAAATTGTTATTGACAATGAAATTGACGATTGCCATTCTTTTTATCAGCCTGATGCAGGTATCTGCAAGCGTATACTCCCAGGCGACTAAATTTACTTTTCAGGCTGAAAACAAGCAGATTGTGGAGGTGTTGCGTGACATTGAGAGCAGCAGTAACTTCCGGTTTTTTTACCTGCGCGAACAGGTGGATGTAGAGCGACGTGTTTCTGTGCGGGCCAATGATGCAACCGTGGAGCAAATTCTGGATGAATTGTTTAAAGGTGAAGATATCCATTACGAATTGCTCAATGATTTTCTGATTGTGCTGACCAAAGCGAACAGCACCAGCTCAGATGATGGACTGATGCGGGCCTTTTCCCTGCAGCAGGGCACGATTACCGGAACGGTGACCGATCAGGAAGGGCAGCCTCTTCCAGGTGTTACGATTTTGGTAAAAGGAACAACACGGGGAACGATTACCAATGAAAACGGCGACTATTCGCTGGTTGACATTCCTGATGATGCTACTCTTGTTTTTTCTTTTGTGGGCATGCTTACCCGGGAAATTGCTGTGGGAAATCAAACCAACATCAATGTGACGCTGGAGGAAGATATCCAGGGGCTTGAGGAGGTGGTTGTTGTGGGCTATGGCACGCAGAAAAAAATTAATTTAACGGGATCCGTTGACGTGGTAACCGCAGAAGATTTGGAAAACCGGCCGGTAAGCAATGTGGCTCAGGCCATTCAGGGGGTTTCACCCAACCTCAATATCAGCGTCAACAACACCGGGGGTGAACCGGGAGCAACCCAAAGCTGGAACATCAGGGGGCTGGGTACCCTTACAGGAAGCGGAGGTTCACCGTATATTCTGGTGGATGGGGTACCAATGGATATCAATAATGTAAATCCACAGGACATAGAGAGTGTGTCTGTGTTAAAGGATGCTGCTGCTTCTGCCATTTATGGGGCGCGTGCCCCTTATGGAGTTGTACTCATCACTACTAAAAGAGGGAAAACTTCACCGAAGCCGCGGATACAATACTCCAACAACCTGGCCTTTTCTCAGCCAACCCGTTTGCCTCATGCCGCAAATTCAATGGACGCAGCCCTGGCTTTGAATTATGCTTCTGAAAATAGTGGAGCGGCTCCAATTTTTTCCGACGAAACATTGCAGCGCATTCAGGATTATCTTGATGGGAAAATTACCACCGAAACCATTGAAGATCCTGCTAATCCAAATCGTTGGGGACACTGGATGATAGGTAACGCCAACAATGACTGGATGTCTATTTATTTTAAAGACTGGAGTGCCAGGCAAAAGCATGATATCAGTCTCAGTGGAGGTACAGACAAGCTGAATTATTTTGTTTCCGGTGGATTTTTCGACCAGGAAGGACAGCTCAATTGGGCAAATGAGCAATATGAACGTTACAATATGACCGCCAATTTCGATGCCGTTGTAACGGAATGGTTCAAGTTTGGAATGAATTCCAAATATGCCCGCACAAAAACGGTTTATCCCAATGCCTGGGCCGGATATGATCGTACCGTAATTTGGCACAACTTTACCCGGAACTGGCCTACCAACCCGTTGTATTATCCCAATGGAGAGATATCAACTGCATCTTCCGTATCTTTGCTCAGTCAAACAGGGGATCTGACCAATAAGAACAATGATATTTGGGTTTCCTTTTACGGAGACATTGAACCCGTGGAAGGATGGGTTACCACCGTGCGGTATAACTGGAACAACAATGGATACAAACAAACCAGTCATAAAGCCACTTCTTACAATGCTTATCCTGACGGTACGGTTTATGTTGACTATAACCCAGTAAATGAATTTGCTGCCCAGTTTACAAGCAATGATTATCATTTGATGAATGTAATCAGTTCTTATGAGAGAACCCTGGACAAGCACTATTTCAAAATCCTTGGCGGATATGAGGAAGAGCTGAACGAAGCGGCCCGTTTATGGGGGATGCGCAAACAGCTTGTGACCGATAAAGTGCCTTCCATAAGCACCGCCACCGGCGATTCACAGGTGGATGATGCCTGGAGTCACTGGGCTACGCAAGGTGTGTTTGGCCGGTTTGCTTATAATTTTGATGAAAAATACCTTCTGGAATTCAATGCCCGTTATGATGGGTCCTCGCGTTTTGAGAATGCAGAAACCAAATGGGGGTTCTTCCCCTCAGGATCGGTAGGATACAACCTCTCCAAAGAGAATTTCTGGGAACCGCTGGAAGCTTATGTCAACGATTTTAAACTTCGAGGTTCATGGGGGTCTCTGGGAAACCAGGACGTAGCCAATTATTCCTATATTCCGATTCTTCCGGTGCGGACCAACCTGGGGTGGATTATGGGCAGTGAAAGACCTGTTTATACCCTTGCTCCGGGCTTAATCAGCACTGCGCTCACCTGGGAAACAGCAACCACCATCAACATCGGATTCGATGCGGCTTTGGTCGAGAATAAGCTGGGTGTGACCTTTGACTGGTACAAACGAAATACCACCGACATGGTAGGGCCGGCCGAATCTCTTCCCAATGTGCTCGGCACAGGCGTTCCCAATACAAACAATGCCGAACTGGAAACCAAAGGATTTGAATTGGTGCTGACCTGGCGCGATAAAATCGGCTCCGATTTCAATTACAATGTAAAAGCGGTTCTGGGCGATAACAAATCCACCGTAATCAAATATCCTAACCCCACCAATATCCTGAGCAACTGGTATGAAGGTGAAGTAGTTGGTGATATCTGGGGTTATGAGACTGCTGGTTTTTTTGCTGAAGGAGAAACCGGTGATGACTGGTACGACCAATCAGCATTGTATGCACGCTGGCAAGGGGGAGATGTTAAATTCCAGGACCTTAACGATGATGAAGTCATTGACTGGGGTGATAATACCGTTGACGACCCGGGGGATATGAAAATTATCGGGAATAACCGGCCCCGTTACAATTTTGGGGTTACTGCCGGTTTTAATTACAAAGGTTTTGATTTTAACATGTTCTGGCAGGGCATCGGAAAAAGGGATTATTCCTTTGGAACCAATACAAACGTGTTTTACGGTTTTGTTGGAAACATGTGGCAAAGTAGTTTTTACCGGGAGCATATGGATTACTGGACACCGGAAAATACCGATGCCTACTATCCAAGGCCTTACATGACAGGTGAACATACAAAAAATACCCGTACTCAAACCAAGTACCTGCAAAATGCTGCTTATGCACGATTGAAAAACGTTCAACTGGGCTACACCCTTCCATCCAATTTAACCCAGGAAATTAGTGTTGAGAAAGTGAGGTTCTATGTTACCGGAGAAAACCTGATAACCATAACAGGTATGACTGATTTGTTCGATCCTGAAGCTTTAGGCGGAGGATGGGGAAGCGGAAAGATTTATCCGTTGTCCAAATTATTATCTATGGGTGTTAACGTTACATTTTAATCAAATTAAAGCATAATATTATGAAGTTTAAGAATATTTCATTGACAATCCTGACCATCTTTTTCATGCTGACAGCATGTAATGAGGAATACCTGGAAAGGCTTCCTGTTGATGCGGTTTCCACCAATGATTACTGGTCAACAGCGAATGATTTGATGCTGTTTGTGAATCAGTTTTATACTTCTTTCTCTGACGGAGGTTCATGGAGTGGTGGTATCTTTTGGCTTGATACGGGTACTGATGATTTAATTGCTAATAATTACAGCTCCAGGATTGCCGGTTTCAGTACGGTACCTTCGTCTGGAGGATGGAGCTATTCACGTATTCGCAGTGTCAATTATTTTTTGGAAAATTATCAAACTGTTGAAGGGGATCCCGGAGCTTACAATCAGTATGTTGGAGAGGCTTATTTCTTCAGAGCCTATTTTTATTTCAGTCTGCTTACAACTTATGGCGACGTGCCGTGGGTAGAGAATACCCTTCAGGTTGATTCGGAAGAATTGTATGCGCCGAGAACATCACGGAAAACAATTGCCGAAAATATTTTGAAAGACCTGGACCAGGCCATCAGCTTAATGAATTCGGGACCCAATGAAAGCGGTACAAGGTTGAATAAGGAAATCGCTTTGCTTTTCAAATCACGTGTTGCTCTTTATGAAGGTACCTGGGAAAAATACCATCAGAATACACCCTTTGGTGTTTCAGGTTCCGATGGTACTGCTTTCTTGGAGATCGCTGCAAGTGCAGCAGAGCAGTTGATAAATTCTGGAGTATACAGTATTTTTCAAACTGGAGATCCCCATGCTGATTACTGGCATCTTTTTAATGCTCCCCACAGTTATGCTGGTCATCCCGAGGTGATGCTCTGGAAAAAATACGATATTGGACTCGGCATGACTCATAATCATCAAAGGTATCTTCCCCGCATTGGCGGCGGAAGAGGTGTAACACAATCTCTGATTAATGATTACCTGTGTACAGATGGTAAGCCTATTGCCGGGAATCCACTGTACCAGGGAGATGCGACCACCGAAGATGTGATAACAAATCGTGATCCGCGTATTTTTCAAACAATATATTCCGAAGGTTGGCCGATGGAGATTGTTGGAAATGACACCGTTATAAGATTTGAAAGAAGCCATTTGTGGGCTAGTGATGGCTCGAAATGTACAACAGGATATCAAATTAATAAAGGCGCCCTCCCTGATCCGGAACAATATTATACAGGTGGAGTGGGAGTGAATCCTTCCATTATCTTCCGCTATGGAGAAGCCCTTCTGAATTACGCTGAGGCCAAGGCCGAACTGGGCGAACTTACCCAGGCAGATGTGGATAAATCGATTAACCTGCTCAGGGCTCGTGTAAACATGCCTGACCTCGTATTGAGCGAAATAGTTGATGACCCCAACTGGCTGTTCCCAGCTCTAGACCCCGTAATTAACGAGGTTCGGCGTGAAAGACATATTGAACTGGCTGTGGAAGGCTACCGGTGGAACGATTTGATGCGCTGGCGTGCTCATCATTTATTCATTAACCAAAGGCCCAAGGGAGCAATGTTTATTCCTGAACTCTATCCAGAACTCACCATTGGCTCCAGCGTCTTCGTGGATGAAAACGGGTATGTCGATCCATACCAGACTGCATTGCCCAACGGATACCAGTTTGACCCGGGAAGAGATTACCTGGCTCCGATTGCTACCGAACAATTGACGCTTAACGAAAACCTGGTCCAGAATCCTGGCTGGGATTAACAGAGAGAAGGAATCAGGAGGAGGCAACTCTTCCTGATTTTTTTTTTGATTTATTGACCTCGCTGTATTGTTTCGTTCGGCCAATTCCTGTCGGCAGGGAATCCTTTCCGGAAGCGTAATGTCAAAATGGAGCCTCTTTCAGAAAAGGCGGGGAGCGAAATGCCCCAATTCAATGGTGCCTTAACCTTTCATCCTAAAAAATGAATGGCTATGATTCGAATCTTTACCCTGAAGGAATCAAAATAATGGAGATAAAACCTTTCCTTTTTTTAATGGCGACTTTGGCCTCCTTATTTTTCACCGGATGCCAGAGCCAACACAGCGACCCGGTAATTTCATGGGAG
>CAYTDH010000223.1:0-7524 GCA_964436325.1 uncultured Tangfeifania sp. | reverse complement strand
CATGATGAACAGAATGCTCCGACTGCTGAAGAATGGTTTTTAAGGGCGTATAACTATCCATGTCGCGGTCGATGAGATCACCCAGTCCGGCGATAAAAGCCAGGTCTTCATTTTTGTTGAAAGTTCCGATACATTCCTCTAGCTTTTCCGGTGAATTCCGGTAATAACGGGTTCCCGCTGTTTCGCAATCGCAATACTGGCAGTCGGCAAACACCCCAAAGCGAAGCGGGTCCTGGGGGGTGGCTTTGATGGTAAGAAGCATGGCCGGAAAAAGAAGAATATAGAATACGTTAGCGGTCATTGATTTCCTTCCTCTCCTGTTGTCTGAGGCATGGTGAAAGCCCCCAGGTTTGTTATTTCATAATCGTTCAGTGAAAACCGGGTGTTGGAGTTTTCGTCGACGCGTTTTACTTGCATAAACGATTTTTCTCCCGTTTCTTTATCGGTACTGGTTACCTCCATCATGTATCCCCAGGGGATTCCTTGTGAATACAGGCTGGTTTTGAACAGGTTGCTGAAAAAATCGCGGGTGTTGAGTTTCATGTCTTTGGTAATCCAGATTCGCGATTCGGAATTTTCATCACTGTAGGTGTATTCCTCGCATTTGAAACCGGCAATGGTTTTGGTTTTTCCGGTTTTCTTTACGTTGGGATTGGCCAGATAGGTTTCAGGCGTTTCGGCCAGGTCGGCTTCCTCTTCAATCGTTTGACCCATCGATTCAAAGAAAGAACCCATGCCGTAAACAATTCCTGATTTTTTCCCTTCTTCCTCGCCCAAAATAAGAATAGCATTGTTTTGGGTGTCAATGATGAACATTCCCTGTCCGGGCTCACCGATATTCCCCGAAATCATTTCATAAGCCATGTTCTGGGTTTCCGGATTGATGTGGGTAATGAATTCACCTTCATCCTCTTTTTGACCGTTTTTATCGTAGGATTCAATATGCATCTCCACCAGATGGTCAAACGTATAATTGTCTGCAACGGGAACAGGTTCACCGGACATGCCCATTCCCTTGAGGATATTTTGCATGCGCTGCTGCTGTTTTGCGTCCCTGTCGGATGCATCCGGATTTCCATCCCTGTTTTTTTCTTCATTTCCTTCAATGGCTTCTTCCAGTTTATCCAGTTGTTTGTCTATCGCTTCATCTACTTTCTCTTCTGCTTTTTCTTCTGCCTTCTTTTCCACCCGTTCTTCTACCTTTTCACGGAGATTTTTTAAAAACCGCTGCCCATGAACCGGTTGAATAAAAAATACAGCAAAAATGAAAAGGATTAAAATTTTAGTTTTTGTTTTCATTGAGTTTCAATTTTTGAATTATGTATCATTTGTCTTTCACAAAATTCGGATAAAAAAAGAATAAAATCAAGAGGAAACGGGAAATTAAATTCATGACAGGGCAGGATAGGATTATCCGGTCTAAAATGTTATTTTGGCCAAAAATAAAAAACAACGGTAAGATGAGTAAAAAACACTTTTTAGCCTTTGATTTGGGTGCTTCCAGTGGAAGGGCCATGTTGGGAACATTGGAAAACAATAAGCTTCAGCTTGATGAGGTACACCGGTTTAAAAATCAGATGACCCAGCTACATGGACATTTTTACTGGAATATTTACAATTTGTTCGATGAGTTGAAAACGGGGTTGAAAAAGTGTATTTCAGAAAAGGGGGTTGAGCCGCTCTCCTTTGGTGTTGATACCTGGGGTGTTGATTATTCCCTTGTTTCGGCCAGTGGTCAATTAACAGGATTGCCCTATGCCTATCGCGATCACCGTACCGATGATGCCATGGAAGCCTTTTTTAGGGTACTTTCCCGTAAAAAGACTTACATGCTTTCCGGAATCCAGTTTTTGCAATTCAATACCTTGTTTCAGTTGTTTTCCTCGGTCCGTGATAATGACCCGGTTTTGAAGATTGCTGAAGATTTGCTTTTCACGCCCGACACCCTCAATTATTTGTTTACCGGAGTCAAAAAAAATGAATATACCATTGCCAGCACTTCGCAGTTGCTTAAACCGGGAAAAAGCGAATGGGAGCCACAGCTATTTGAAGCCGCTGATATCTCCCCCGATTTACCCGTTGAATTGGTGCAGCCGGGAACCATTTTAGGGATGGTGCTCCCCGAAATCACAGAACAAACAGGATGTGGTGAACTGATGTGTGTGGCTGTGGCATCGCACGATACGGCCTCTGCCATTGTTTCTGTTCCGGCTGAAGGGGAAAACTGGGCTTACCTGAGCAGCGGCACCTGGTCGTTGCTGGGGATTGAAAGTCCTGAGCCCCTTGTTTCGGAGAAGACCCTGGAAATGAATTTTACCAATGAAGGGGGCGTTGATGGAACCACCCGGTTTTTGAAGAATATCATGGGCATGTGGCTCATTCAGGAGTGCAAACGTATCTGGGATGAGGAGAAAGTGATGACGTGGCAGGAAATTGTCGATCTGAGCCAATTTGCCGAACCCTTTTTCTGTTTGATCAATCCCGATGACCCTGGCTTTTTGAATCCCGGTAATATGCCGGAGGCTATCCGGAATTATTGCCGGAAAACCAATCAGCCAGTTCCGGAATCGAAGGGGCAAATTGCCCGTTGTATATACGACAGCCTGGTTTTGAAATACAAATATACCCTCCGCCAAATTGAGTCGGTGACCGGGAAGAAGATCGATAAGCTGCATATTATCGGAGGCGGAGCCAATAATGGAGTGCTAAACCAATTGACGGCTAATGCTACAGGGATTCCTGTGATTGCCGGACCTACAGAAGCCACTGCAATCGGAAATATCATGATGCAGGCCAAAGCACTTGGATTTGTTATCTCCCTGGAGGAGATCAGGAAAATCGTCCGGAATTCATTTGATGTGAACGTTTATGAGCCAGCTCCAAAACACGACTGGGAAAAGGCGTATGCCCGTTTTGAGAAATTGTGCTGACAGGGTAGTGTCATGTCACATTGGAATTGTGATTTGCAATTCCAGATGCATGGGGTATAGATCTTTTCAACAGAATGGGTTATAGCTGGGGTAGCTATTCCCTCACCCTGTCCCGGCAAGCCGGGACTTTCCCTTTCCATAGTGGAGAGGGGGAAGGTCAGGGTGTGCCGGGGACCAGGTTTTTTTTTGAATTGTTTAAATATGTTCAAATAACTTTAAACAATGTGTTTATATTTGTGTTTTACAAATAAAAAAATACCAAAAAAAAGCTTTCATGAAAGAATCAGGTTATTCCATAAAAGATTTAGAGATTTTATCAGGCGTAAAGGCCCACACAATCCGAATCTGGGAAAAGAGATACAACGTTCTGATTCCCAAAAGGACAGATACCAATATTCGTTACTATACCGATCATGATTTAAGGAAGATGCTCAATGTATCGTTGCTTGTCAGGAACGGATATAAGATTTCGAAAGTGGCTCAATGGGATGAAAAAAAGATAAGTGATACCGTTTTAAAAATCAATGAGCAGAAGACTTCTGAATCGGACTACATTGATCAGTTGATATTACTCATGGTTAATTTTGATAACATTGGTTTTGATAAGTTGACCGATGAAATTATCGCTGAGGTTGGCATTGAGGAAGCCATCACGAAAATATTTTTTGATTTTTTCATTCGCATTGGCACTTTCTGGCAGGTGGGTTCCATCTTTCCGGCCCAAGAACACTATGTGTCCACGATTTTCCGGCAGAAATTAATTGCTGCCATCGACAAAACAGGGATTTCCAACACCAAAGAAGCCACCATGCTGTTTTTTCTTCCTGAGCATGAGATGCATGAAATGAGCCTGCTTTTTTATTCCTATCTGGCCCACAAGCTGGGGTACAATGTTATTTATCTGGGGCAGTTTGTTCCCTTCGAAGATTTAAGTAAAATACAGGAGCATGTAAAAATTGACTATGTATTTACGGCATTTATCAATTCCATCTTAAAAGAAGATTTGGAAAGATACCTGATTTCGCTTAAGGAAATTTTTCAAAAGCAAAAGATTTTCATCACGGGGTGGCAACTCCAGTCTCACAATCCCAATGTTCCGCGAAATGTAAAAATGGTCAAAGATTACCACGAATTTGAAAAATACCTGAAATAGTTAGTATCCGGCGGCTTGCCCGTCTTTTCTTGATTCGGAAGCGCCGAAATACACTTTATTTTTCTCATCTGCCATAATGGCCTGGTATCCGCCATAGGCTCCCTTGGAATATTGAATGGTATGGCCTTTGGATAAAAGCCGCCGGATGGTTTGGTAATCGAAACCACTTTCGAGGTAAACCGTTCCGCCGTCGGTCATTTTTTCTCCTGTGGGCTGGCTTGATCCGGAGTGGCGAATACATGGTGCATCGCTTGCTTCCTGCAGGTTCATGCCAAAATCAACGATGTTGCATATGATTTGCGTATGTCCCTGGGGTTGCATGGCTCCTCCCATAAGTCCGAAACTAATCAAAGGTTTTCCGTTCTTTATAACTTTATAAGCCCTAAAATTAAAAAAAAATCGCGCCATAGAAACCGACCGTTCTGGCGTTGATTTTTTATATTCGTTAAAATTTTTGTCATGGAACGATTTCTCTCTCAATGTGCGGAATATATTTTTAAAAAACATTCTTCAGAACTTGAACAAATATGTGTTGTTTTTCCGAACCGCCGGGCAGGCGTTTTTTTTAATTCCTATTTGCGAAAACAACTGACTCATGCGGTCATCGGTCCGAAAGTGACAACCGTGAATGAACTCATTTCGGGTTATTCCGACTTGCATGGCGGAGAGAAATTGCAATTGATATCGCTGCTTTATGATGTTTTCCGGGAACAAACAAAGAGTGCCGAGCATTTTGATGATTTTTATTTCTGGGGGGAGGTATTGCTGGCCGACTTCAACGACATCGACCGCTATCTCGTAAATGCACGGGACCTTTTTACCAATGTGGCAGACGTAAAAGAACTGGAAGCCCTTTTTGATTACCTGACACCGGAGCAAAAGAAAGCGCTGGAATCTTTTTGGGGAAGCCTCGCTGTCCCTGACCAAAAGGCAAACCATGAAAAGTTCTTATCCATATGGCAAAAACTGTTTCCGGTTTACCGGGATTTTAAAAAGCAACTTGAGCAGCGGGGAATGGCCTATAGCGGCATGATTTACCGGGAAGTGGCCGGACAATTGGAAAAAAACACCTTTTCATTTCCTTTTATCAACTATTATATCGTTGGGTTGAATGCTTTAAACAGGTGTGAGGAACTTTTCCTGAACCATTTAAAAAAGGAAGGGCAGGCCACTTTTTTGTGGGACTTTGACCATTTTTACCTGGATGACCCCAGGAATGAAGCAGGGAAATTTTTACGTGAAAACCTGGTGAAATTTCCTCCTCCTGCTGATTTTTTGTTGGATACCCGTATTCTGGGGAAAGAAAAAAATGTCACCCTGGCGGCTGTTTCTTCCAATTATGGCCAGGCCCAGGAAATACCCCGTTTTCTGGAAAAGTACCAATCTTCTTTCAAACAGGAATTTGACAATACAGCGGTCGTACTGGCCGATGAATCCCTGCTTTTTCCGGCAATGGGGGCCATTCCCCCCGAGTTTGGAAGTGTAAATGTGACCATGGGATATCCTGTGAAAAATTCGGTGGTATATGGATTTTTACTTTTGCTGATTCAGTTGCTGAAAAACCGGAAATGGGATCAAAACAAAAATGCCATCGCCTATCACCGTTTTGTTACCGATGTGCTGCAACATCAATTGCTTGAGCATGTGGAACCTGAAAAGACCAGGGAATACCTTAACCTCCTGAAAGAAAAAAACCGCATAACTGTTCCCCTCGGTGAGATTGATTTTTCTTCTCTTCACCGGAAAATTTTTACCCTTCCCGCTCACTCCGGTGATTATTGTGATTATTTCCTGGCCATTCTGGGAGATTTTTTTGAAATCATCAGGGAATCGCATCCCGGAAATCAATTGCTTCCCGAGTTAATTTATCATGTTTATGAAGCTATTGGAAAACTGAAGATTGTGATTGATGGCGTTCAGGAAGATCAAAAGCGCACCATTAGCGATGCGGTATTTTTCCGGCTGTTTAACCAGTATATGGGACAGGTATCGGTGGCTTTCGAGGGAGAACCCCTGAGCGGAATGCAGGTTATGGGGATACTCGAAACGCGGTGCCTCGATTTTGATAATGTCATAATCCTTGGCCTGAATGAAAACAAGTGGCCCCGGACCTATACAGCGCCTTCGTTTATTCCGCACAATATCCGCAAAGGGTTTGGCCTGCCAGGAATTGATGAGCAGGACGCGATGTATGCCTACTATTTTTTCCGGTTAATTCAGCGGGCCAGCAATGTTTCAGCTACCTACAGCACCCTGAAAGAGGGAGTCAGTACAGGAGAGCTTAGCCGCTATGGTTTTCAGCTTCAGTACGATTCTCCTCTGAATCCCCGTGGAATCAACCTTGACTTTTTGTTTGTCAGTGAACCGGTTCTTCCCATTGCCGTGGAAGGTTCGGCGGATATTCAAAGAATTTTGCTTGAACGGAATACGCAGGAAAGGCCCCTTTCACCCACGGCGGTCAATACTTTTTTGCAGTGCAGCCTGCGGTTCTATTTCCGCTATATTCTTCAACTGCCTGAGCCCGATGTGATGAAAGATGAGATTGACAGTCCGGTTTTCGGGAATATCTTTCACGAAACCATGGAAAATCTTTATAAATCCTTTGTGGGCAAAATGGTGGAAAAAACGGATTTGCAAAAGATTCAGAAAGACAAAATCCGGATTGAAAATGAAATAAGGAAAGCTATCGGACGGAATTACTTTAAGGAGGAGAACCCTGAGGCCGGAAAGGTGAAGCTGGAAGGAAAAACGGTGCTGATTTTCGAGAACACTAAGATTTTTGTGAATCAACTGCTGGAACTCGATATGCAGCAGGCTCCTTTTGAGCTCATTGCTCTGGAGGGGAACTACAAAACGGCTTTTTACCTTCCCCTGAGTAATGAAGATATCCCTGTTTTTATTGGGGGAAAGATCGACCGGGTTGACCGGGTGAACGGGGTAGTGCGTGTTATTGATTACAAAACCGGGAATGTCTCCGGATTTTCGTTTGAGGTTTTGGATGAGCTTTTTGAAAAGGAACTTCAAAAACCGAAAAAAGAGATTTTACAGGCCTTAATTTACAGCATGGTTTATAAGGATCAAAACCATGTTAAGGAGGAGATTCAGCCCGCCATTTATAGCTTGCGCAGGCTGTTTGAAGAAAATTTTGCTCCCGAAATAAAAAACAAGCGAAAACCGGTTATTTACCAGGATTTGGAAGTGGATTTCAAAGGAAAGGTTCACGATTTGATGATGGAAATCTATTCATCCACCACGACTTATTCCCAAACCCCTCACGAGGATGCGTGTTCGAATTGTCCGTATAATACCATTTGTCAGCGCTAATCGTTTTCGCAGGGTCGTTCACTTTTTTTAATGACTGCCATCCAAATATCTTTTGTAAAGGTCGGGTCGCAGTTTTTTTGTTCGTTCCAGTGCCTGGTTGAGTTTCCAGTCATCCAC